>WHUE01000051.1 GCA_009377375.1 Alphaproteobacteria bacterium
CTCGACATAGAGCGGAAAGGTCACGTCGTGGCGCATCGCCTCGAACCGCGGATCGCCGATCAGGCCGGCGATGTTCTCCTTGGTCCCGGTGAAATAGTTGTCGACGCAGAGCACGTCGCAGCCCTCCGCGACCAGCCGTTCGCACAGGTGGGACCCGATGAAGCCGGCCCCGCCCGTCACCAGCACCTTCTTGCTGACCAACATTCCGCGCTACTCCGAAACGCCCGGTGGCAGGCGCGGGCGCACCCTATCACCGTTGTTCCCGGGGGAAAACAGAACGCAACCGGTCCGGCCGTCATTCGGCGCGCGGCAGCGCCGAGGCGGGCAGCCCCGCCGGCAGCCCCTCATGCGGACGCACCAGCCCGCGCAGCCGCAGCGCCCCGTTGTGCAGCGCGACCCCCGGCTCCGCGCAGAGCGTGATCTCGCGCCACCACAGCCCGGCCATCGACGGGCGGGTGGAGAACAGGTCGCGGAAGTCGCGCGCCACACGTTCGAAGACCGGCCGCGCGAGCCCGGCGGGGGGGCGCAGCAGCGCCGGCGGCACCGCGCCGACCGGCGCCCCCAGCCGCTGCAGCAGGCAGAAGAACGCGCGGGCCGGCTTCAGATAGCGCCCGTCGCGCGCAAGGCGGAGGATTTCGTCCCAGTCGAGCGGCTGCCGGCCGCGCAACATCGCCGTCGCGTCGATCACCTTGCGCAGCGCGAACAGGTCGAACTTGTCCTTGGCCGCGTTGGTGACGCAAAGCGCCATGGCATGGGACAGGCACGGCGCGAGCAGCCCGCTGCCGGCCCCGTCGATCCGCCGGGCGGCGGCGAAGACGCGGTCGGTCGTCAGCGACAGATGGGCGGGGTAGCAGTCGGGCAGCACGTGGATATCGATGTCGCATTCGCCGTCCGGCGACACGAAGGGCAGGAAGCTCGCATCCGAGATCATGCCCCAGCGGCGCAGTTCGGGGCGAAAAAAGCGGAACCCCTGCCCGGCGAGGAACGACACCAGCGCCCGCAGGTCGGCCTCGCGCACCAGCAGGTCCATGTCGCCCTGGGCGCGCAGCGCGGAATCGCCGAACACGGTGATCCCCGCGGCAAAGCCCCTGAGACAGACCGTCTCGATCCCCTGCGCGGCGATCGCGTCCGCCCAGCGACGCTGGTGCTGAAGCTTGAACCGCGCCAGCAGTCGGCTTTCCGCGACCGACTTCGGATCGACCAGCGCCTCGCCCAGCGACGCCGAGGCTTCGGCCAGCAGATGCGCCGCCAGCGCCGGCGAGGCGAGCCCGGCCAGCCGCGCGCACCAGCGGCGCGCCTCCGCCATGTTCGCCGGCGGCGGCGCATCCGCGCCCCTTGTCACCAGCGCCCACATCCCGGGCTCCACTGCGGGAGCGGGGCTCACGCCCGCCGCCCCGCGCGCGTCAGGTCTGAAGAAGGCGCCTGCCGGCGTCCTCGAGAACCAGGCATGTCAGGGTTCCGCTGTAATAGGCGCCGGTGTCGATGCCGATGCGGTTGTCGCGCATGTCGGGCGCGGAAACGATGGTGTGGCCATGGACCACGCATTTGCCGTGATCCGCACCGGAATGGATGAATTCGTTCCGGATCCAGAGCATGTCCCGCGCCTCCTGCTCCTCCAGCGGCCTTCCGGGGAGAACGCCCGCATGCACGAACAGGTAGTCCCCCTCGACGTGGTAGAGCTTCAGCCCCTGAAGGAACTTCGTGTGCGATTCCGGCAGGGCCGCGCGCAGCTTGCGCTGCATCATGAGGTGACGCTCCTCCAGCGTCGCCCCCTCCTGCAGGCCGACACCGTAGGAATACAGGGTGGCGTCGCCGCCGTTATACATCCACATCGCGCCGACCGAGACGTCGTTGAGGAACGACAGCATCATCTCTTCGTGGTTTCCGCAGAGATAGACCGGCTCGAATCCCGGCAGCCTTTCGTCGATCAGGCATTGCACCACCTGACGCGATTCCTCGCCCCGGTCGACATAGTCGCCGAGATACACGAGCACCTTGCGCAACGAGCCAGCGTCCGCAGCGTCGGCCGCGATCATTTCATGCAGCCGGCGCAGCAGGTCGAGCCGGCCATGGATGTCGCCGACCACGTAGACACGGCTGCCGGGGGTCGCCTCGCAGCGCAGCGCCGGCCTCTGGTTGCGCCGGAAGAGACTCTTGAACATCTGCACAATATGACGTTCCGCGCATAATATTGCTACAGGTCTCGATGGCGAACTCTTAGCCGTTCGTTAAGGATACGCGCGATACGCTGAGCCAAGTTCATCGGCTTGCCGCTGCGGAGCCCGCTCCTTGACCGACGCCTCCCCCGCCTCTTCGCGGCCTTGCGGCCGCGCTGCCGCGCTGGTTCTGGCGCTGGCGGGCTGCATCCTGGCCGCAGCGCCGGCCGCCCGCGCCAGCCTTTCCGGCGCCGGCGTGCAGTCGCTGTTCGGCAGCGTGGAGGTCCGCTCCGAAACGGTGCGGATGTTCCCCAAATGGCAGGGCGCCCTGAGCCGCCATTTCGACGAAAGCCGGCTGGCCGACGCGCCCTGCGAATCCACCCTGTTCAACCGCTGCCACCTGCAGGACTGGACGCGGTTTCTCCGCAGCATGCGGGGCCGGGACCGGACGAGCCAGATCGAGGCGGTCAACAGGTTCATGAACCAGCGGCGCTACATCGTGGATCCGCGCAACTACGGCGTACCCGACTACTGGGCGACGCCGCGCCAGTTCCTCAGCCGCGACGGCGACTGCGAGGATTACGCGATCGCAAAGTACATGTCGCTGCGCGACCTGGGCGTGCCGCCGGAGCAGATGCGCATTGTCGTGCTGCAGGACATGAACCTGCGCGTCGCGCACGCCATACTCGTGGTCTGGCACCAGGGCCGGGCTCTGGTGCTCGACAACCAGATCGGCGCCGTGATCGATGCGACGGTGATCCGCCACTACCGTCCGATCTATTCGATCAACGAACGGCATTGGTGGCTGCATCGCTTATGATCGGAAACACCGTCCCGTTCCGCCGCACGCTTTACTAGGCCGCGCGTCAGGTCATATAGTCTCGCGGCCTGACAGGCGGTGGCCGATCCTGCCGCCGGGCGTCGCAAGGGCGCGGTTCGGGCGGGGGTGAGGATCGGATCGGGTTTCATGGCTTCCGAACAGTCCTTTCTCGGTCTCGATAACCAGCGGGTGCTGGTCGGGCTGCTGCGTTTCGCCGACGTGTTCATCGTCGGCACAACCGGCATTGTCAGCTACTGGATTCGCCACGGCACGGACCAGGTGCCGGAGGAATACCTGGTCGGCATCGCCATAGGGGCGCTGCTCACGGCCAACTACATGCAGATCGCCCGGCTGTACGAATTCAGCGGCTTCCGACGTTTCGCCGCCCAGGCGGGAACGCTCACGGCGTGCTGGGCCGCGGTGATGGTCACGTTGATGGTCATCGCCTATTTCGGCAAGGTTTCGGAGGAATTCTCGCGCGTCTGGGTCGTGTCCTGGTTCATCGCCAGCTATCTGGCGCTGGCCACGCTGCGCGCGGTGATCGCGCTGGTGTTGGAGCGCCTGACGCGCACCGGCCGGCTCACCTTCAACATCGCCGTGGTCGGGGCGGGCGAGTACGGCCAGCGGCTGATCGAGCATCTGGACAGGCAGACCGGCCGCGGCGTGAAGATCATCGGCGTGTTCGACGACCGCAAGACGCGGATTCCGGACACGGTGGCCGGTTATCCGGTGATCGGCACGGTAAACGACCTGCTGCTGTTTGCGCGCAGCCACGACATCGACCAGGTGGCGATCGCCCTGCCATGGTCGGCCGAGGAGCACCTGACGGACATCTTCCGTAAGCTGCGCACGCTCGCCGTCGACGTGAAGCTGTGCCCGGGCGCGATCGCCTTCGAGCTCCCGAACCTGGGCTACAACGACATCGCCGGCGTCCCGATGCTCACCATGATCGAGCCGCCGCTGACCGGCTGGAACACCTTGGCAAAGGGTATCGAGGACCGCGTCCTGGCGCTGCTGCTGCTGATCCTGTTTTCGCCGGTCATGCTGGCCGCGGCGGTCGGAATAAGGCTTTCCGGTCCGGGGCCGGTCTTTTTCCGCCAGCGGCGATACGGGTTCAACAGCAACGAGATCACGGTGCTCAAGTTCCGCACCATGCACTGGAACTCGCCGCAGACGGACGACGCCGAAGGCAAGGAAGAGACGACGCCACAGGCGGAGCGCGACGACCCGCGCATCACCGCAATCGGACGCATCCTGCGCCGGGCCAGCTTGGACGAGCTGCCGCAGCTCGTCAACGTGCTCCGTGGCGAGATGTCGCTCGTCGGCCCGCGCCCGCACGCGGTGGCGCATAATCTGCAATACGCGCCGATCATCGACGAATATCTCGGCCGGCACCGCGTCAAGCCCGGAATCACCGGCTGGGCGCAGGTCAACGGCCTGCGCGGCGAGACGCGGACGCCGGAGCTGATGCGGCGTCGCGTGCAGTACGACCTGTACTATATCGAGCACTGGTCGCTGCTGTTCGACCTGCGCATTCTGCTGCTGACCCCGTTCGTCGGATTCGTGCATGAGAACGCATACTGACGCCGCCGCCCGGCCCGCCGGATGAGCGGGCACCGGCGCGGGGCAGCGCAGGACGGACGCCTGGCAGGCGCGGTGTTCTGGGCCTTCGCAGCGCTCATCGCCTGGGCGCCGCTTCCGTTCGGTTCCAACCGGCCGTGGGCGTGGCTGCTGCTCAGCGGGGCAGCGCTGGCGCTGCTGGGTCTTTGGGGCGCCGCCGCGCTGGCGCGGCCGCAGATCGTTCGCATCGGCGGCATGCGCTACGCCGCCGCGGCGGCGCTGTTCCTGACCGCGATCGCCTGGTTCCTGCTGCAGACGACGACATGGCTGCCATCCCCGGAGGACGCGCTCTGGCGCTATGCGGCGCTGACGCTCGGCAAGGCCGTGCCCGTGACGGCCAGTCTCGATCCAGGGGCGACCCAGCTGGGCGTGCTGCGGATGCTCGGGTACGGCGCGGTGTTCTTCCTCGCCATGCAGTACGGGCGCGACGCGCGATACGCCGAGCGGCTGTTATGGGTCATTGCCGCCGCGGGAACGGGCTACGCGCTGTACGGCCTGGCGATCTACCTGGGCGGCAACGAGACGGTTCTGGCCTATCCCAAATGGACATACAAGGACGATCTGACCAGCACCTTCGTGAATCGCAACGCCTATGGCGCCTATGCAGGGCTGGGGCTGCTCGCGACGCTCGGGCTGATGGGCCGGCTATCCAGCGGCGGCCTCACGATGGGCCTCGGCAACCGGGCGGGCGTCACGCATTTCGTCGACAGCCTGGAGCCGGTGTTCTTCGTCCTCGTGATGGCGGCGTTCACTTCGGGAACGGCGTTGCTGCTGAGCCATTCCCGCGGCGCGCTGGCGATCGCCGCGGCCGGAATCCTGACCATGCTTGCGGCGCTGGCGGTCGGAAGGACCGGACGGCGGCGGTATATCGTCCTGTGCGGGGTCGCGCTGGCGATCGTCGGGCTGGTCATCGTCGAGTTCAGCGGGCGCTACACGCTGGGCCGGATGCTGCATCTTTCCGAACAGGGCGCCGGGCGCGCGGAGATCCACGCCATGACCTGGCGCGCCATCGAGGCGGCGCCGGTGACCGGGTTCGGTCTCGACAGCTTTCCGCAGGTCTTCTACCTGTTCCGCGACGAGACGCTCGGCTGGGACACGCCGCGCTTCGACAAGGCCCACAGCGCCTATCTGGAGCTGGCCGCCGAAGGCGGCGCGGCAGGCTTTATCGGGGTGGCCGGCGCCTTCGCCTATATCGTCGCCGTACTTCTCGCCGGGCTGTTCCGCCGACGCCGCAGCCGGATCTATCCGGCGACGGCGCTGGGCGCCGCGGCGCTCGTCGGCGTTCATGCGTTCTACGATTTCAGCATCCAGATCCCCGCCGTGACGGTCACCTGCCTGACGCTGCTGGGTATCGGCTTCGCCCAGTCCTGGCCGACGCGCGACGCCGAAGGGGAAGGGGAAGGCGGCCGCGCGGAGTCCTGACCGGCCGTTTCCGGCCCCGGCCGACTGTCAGCGTATCCGGCTCGCCCTCAGATAGGCGATATCGAAGTCCTGGCGCAGCGCGGGTTCGCCGGCAAGCGTGTTCCGCACCCAGGCAAAGGCGCGTTCCCGATGGGCGAAGCGGACGAGGTCGGCCATGCCGCCGCGTGCGGCGATAAGCACCTGCAACCGGACGGCGGCGCGCGTTTCCGGCGCGAGCACGCGATGGGCGATGAAGCCGATCCGGATTCGCTGCTTCACCAGCGACGGCTCTTTCGGCGCCGCGTTGATCGACATGATCAGCGGCGCATCGATCCGCGCGTCGCCGCCGTCGCGCGCGAGGGCGGCATAGGCGTAGTGAAACCAGGCGAAGGGCAGTGCCGGGCTGAGCATGAGGGCGTTCCGTACCGCCGTGACGGCGAGATCGTAATGCGCGCTGCGCGCCCGGGGCGCCAGCGTCGTCTCGCGCGCGAGCGCAATGTGCAACGCGCCGAGCGCCGCCCAGCCGCCCGCGTCGGCGTACCACGACAGGCCGGTTCGGTGCCCGGCGATCGCCCGCTGGAGCCGCGCCGGCGACGGTCTTTTCGCGCCGGCATGGCCGAGCGTGCGCAGCACCTCGCCGCCGGGCGCCAGGACCATGGCGCCGATGGTGGGCGACACCGCGAGGATGGCGCCCGACAGCCCCACGGCCAGCGCCAGCACCGCGGCGATCTTGCGTCCGTCGAGAGCCATGGCACCGCCCCGCCGCGCTATTCGGAATAGTATTTCGGGTTCTGGCCGTAATAGTAGCCGCCGGCCCCGCTATAGCCGTAGCGGCTCTGCTTCTTGACGTCGATCTGGGTCAGCACGACCCCGGCCATGCGGGCGCCCGCGTCGACCAGCTGCTTGATGCCGGCGCTCGCGGTTTCGCGCCGCGTCTTTTCCCAGCGGACGAGATAGATCACGCGATCCACCCCGCGCGTCAACACCAGCGAGTCGGACACCGCCAGCAGCGGGGGCATGTCGAGCACCACCAACTCGTACATGACGGACAGCTTGTGCAGCAGCGCCTGCATCTGGCTGGACCCGAGCAGCTCGGCGGGGTGCGGCACGCGGGCGCCGGCGACGATGAAGTGGAGCCCCGTATCGGGATCGATCTCGATGACGTCGCTGAGTTCCACCTGGCCGGTGAGGTAGTTGCTCAGCCCGACATCGTTCGGCACCTCCAGCGCCTCATGAACGCTGGGATGGCGCATGTCGCAGTCCAGACATATGGCGCGCTGTCCGGACCGAGCCGCCAGCGCGGACACCGACAGCGAAAGCGACGTCTTGCCCTCGTTCGAAACGGACGAGGTGATGAGCACGGTGCGCGGCGGCTCGTCCACGCCGGAAAGCAGCAGCGCGGTGCGCACGGTTCGTATCGCCTCGCCGTAGGCCGAGTTGGGCCGTTGGGCGGCGACGTGATGCGGGGGCCGGTCGCGATCCGACCGCGGCAGCCGCGGCACCGCGCCGATGGCGGGCAATCCCGTGATGTCCTCGATCTGCTGCTGGGTGCGGAAGCCGCTGTCGAGCAGTTCCAGAATAATGGCGAGGGCGACCGCGACGACGGTGGAGAAGAACAGCGCGACCGCGAAGATCACCCGCTTCTGCGGATAATAGGGCGCACCCGGCGTCGTGGCGCGGGAGATCACGCGGGCGTCCGCTTCCTGCAGCCCCTCGTCGACGACATCCGTTTCCTTGAACCGCGCGACGATGGTTTCGTACAGCTGCTTGTTCGCCTGTGCCTCGGTCTGCAGGGCGCGCAGCGTCACCACCGCCTCGTTCTGCTGCTCGATCGCGCCCTCGAGGCGCTTCATCTCGGCCGCGAGATTGCTTTCGCGCACCCGCGCGATCTCCAGCTCGCTGCCGAGATTGATGATAATCTTGTTCACTTCCGCGGAAATCTTGCTCCGCAGGTCGACCAGCTCGTTCTGCGCCAGCTGCATGCGGGGATGCCCCTCGCGAAGCTGGGTCCGGAGCTCCGACATCTTGCGCAGCAAGACCGTTTCCTGTTCCCGCAACCGCTGGATCAGCGGCGAGTCCAGCACCGCGGCCGCGGTATCGGAGCCGCCGCCGGCCCTTAGCAGCGATTGCACCTGCTGATAGCGCGCCTCCGCCTCGGACCGGCGGGCGTGGGACGCGACGAGGTCGCCGTTGATCTTCGCGAGCTGTTCGCGCAGCACATTGCTGCCGCCCTGGCCTTCCGTGATGCCCGACTGGCGGCGGAACTGTTCCAGCCTGGTTTCGGAATCGATCAGCCTGCGGCGAAGGTCGGCGGCGCGCTGCGACAGCCACTGGCTGGCCCGCTGGGTCACGCTGCCCTTGCTCTCGAGCTGTTCGCGTATATAGACCTCGGCGACGCCGTTGGCCGCCTTGGCCGCGAACCGGGGATCGGTGGAGCTGTAGCTGACCGTGACCAGCAGCGCCCGCTGGGACGGCGCGACCGTCAGCCCGCCCAGAAACGCATCGATGAGCTCCTGCCTGCGCGCGGCGCGCCTTTCTTCGGACGTCATGCCGGCATAGGGATCGACGGGAATCTTGGCGTCGTCCTTGCCGCCGCCGAACCAGCCGCGCACCGCCGCCCTGATCACGTCGAGCGTGCCGGCCTCCCTGGGCTGGCTCGGCGCGTTGAACAGCGGGTCGTTGTACAGATCCAGCCGATCGACGACCTTGCCCGCGATCTCGCGCGACTGGATCACGGCGGCCTGGGTTTCATTGGTGAAGAAGTCCGGCGTGATGCCCTGCGCCACGCTCTCGATATTGACGACGTTCTGACGCTTGCCTTCGATCAGCAGCGTCGTCTCCGCGGAATAGCGCGGCACGAGCTGACTTGCGTAGAGAACGCCAAGACCGGCCCCGACCGTCATGAAGCCGAGGATCATGTACTTGCGGCGCAGAAGCGCGGCGAACAACCGTCTCGGATCGAACGGCTCGGGTTCGATCATGACGGATGAACGCCCTGACGGCGGATCCTCGGGCGGACGGCGCCTACGGAACGGCAGAGGGGTCACGCTTGCCAACTTGGTAAATATCCTGGCGGGTACGTCGTCTGACCGTCAAATCATGGTTGCAGCACGGCATACCGGAGTCAGTCACCGCACCCTTAATATTTCTACAATCATAGCATTGTTCGCGGAAAAGTTCAGTAAGGATGTGGCGTAGTCGCCGGCACGCGACCGGATGCCGCAACGGCGGCTTCTAGAACAGACGTCTGTCCACTTCGATAATATCGCCCGGCAGGACCGGAACATCGATTCCCACCTCGCTCTTGGCGATCCCGTCGGTCGTCTCCCGGACCAGCAGCACGGGGGACTGGCGGGCGCGGCGGCTAAATCCGCCGGCGATGGCGACGGCCCGGCGCACGGTAAGCCCCACCACATACGGATAGCTGCCCGCGCGGTTGACCTCGCCATATATGTAGAATGGCCGGTAGTTCAATATTTCCACCGTCACGCGCGGGTCGACGATGTAGGACTTGTTCAGCGCCTGCCGGATATGGTCCTGCAGATCGGCCACGGTCCGCCCGCGCGCCTCCACCCGGCCCAGCAGCGGATAGGACACGTTGCCCAGGCTGTCGACCTCGAACTCCCCGGATTCCTGGGGATGGCCGAACACGGTCACCTTCAGCCGGTCGCCCGGGCCCAGCAGATACGCGTCGAGCGCCTGGGCCGACACGGCCGGCGCGGCGGAAACGGCGAGCAGCAACGCCGCCAGCAGCCACAGCGTCCCGAGAAGACGCCGCCCGGCATCGCGGGCGCCGGACCGCGAGGCCGGACAGGGCATTGTCGGAAGCTGGCGGGCGCAATCCGTCATGGCCATGCAATCATGGACATTTTTCGCACCGATTCAATCATCGCCTCGTAAATCCGGCATATCCCGGTCGCGACGTCTTTCGGGCGGCGACGCGTGGCAGGCCCGGATGCGGCGCCGCGCCGGATCAAATCTGCGCGCCCAGCGTCAGCGACGCCCGCAGGTTCGAGAAGCTGGATCCGGCGTCGGTCGAGAGCGTCCGGTCGTAGCCGCCGAGGGCGCGAAGGTAGAAGTACTCGTTCAGCAGGTATCGCGCCTCCACGTTCAGGACGTAGCGGTCGTTCTCCGTATCGGTGCCCTCGATCTCCTCGAGGCTGTAGCGGCCGGAAAGCGAGAGGATGATATTGTCGCGCAGCGCGTAATCCGCGCGCAGCCCGACCCGGGTGACCAGCGCGCCCGACGCATCCTGGTCCTGCGTTTCGCTGATCGAACGGCCGCCGTCCGCCTCCAGCGTGAGCAGGTCGGTCGGGTTCCAGATCAGCCTGGCCGAGAAGCTCGGCCCCGAAATGGTGCTGAACCCGGGATCGTCGTAATCCTGCCGCAGATAGCCGACGCCGAACTCGGCGAAAGTGACGCCGGAGACATCCCAGGTCAGCCCCACCAGCATCTGCACGCCGTCGGAATCCTGCAGCCGCCCGTTGGAGGTCCGCTTCACCTCGTAGCTGCGGTCGTTGATGCTCGGCTCGACGAACACCGCGGTGCCGGGCAGAAATTCGTATGCCCCGCGCACTTTCAGGGTGGTGAGGCGGCGGTTCAGCCGGCTGTTGTCGACCCCGGCCTCGTTGTCGTAGTCCGCGTCCGTCACGGACAGCTGGGTCAGCCCCCGGAACGCATCGCCGCTGTAGTTCGCCCCAAGCACGAAGGACGACTGCACGTAAGTCGTGGCGCCGGCCGCGGAGCCGGGATCGAGCAGCTCGCCGCGCTGCTGGTGCTGGCGCGCGACCTGAGCCGACGCGGTGAGCGAAACCCTGTCGCTGGCGTCGACCTGGCCGGCGAGCGTGGCGCGGAGATCCTCGTAGTCCTCGGAGGGGTTGCTGTCGTGTCGACCGACATCCGAGCCCAGCCCCAGCGAAAGGCTGTGTCGCGACCAGTCCGACCTGACGGTGAGCTGCGGCGATACCACGACGATCCTGTCGTGCTTCCGGCTGTCGTCGCGGAACAGGTTGGTCTCGTAGCCCGTCGTCACGTCCATCTTCGGAAAGACGACGAAGCTGGAATAGGGCGTGCTTCTGTCCCGCACCTCCTGCTTGTCGACCAGCCCGACGACGGACATCAGCCGGTCGAGCTCCATCCCGATCGGCTGGAACTCCGGGCCGCCCTGGCGCGCCCGCACCGATTCCTCGGCGGCCGTCTGGGCATGGGTCGCGCAGGGCGCGGTCTGGACGGCGGCCAGCAGCAGGGCGACAGGCAGAATCCGCCGCAATCCTGCGGCCGATGTCCCGGTGGTGGACGCCCTGTGTGCCCTTGCCATGCTGGGTCCGGGTCGATGGGCGGAGTCCGAGTCCGACGCGATGGCGAAGCCCGTCACCGCGTCGTCAGCTTTCGCTCACGACGTCTGCGGTCTCGAATTCCGGCTCGGGAAGCTCGATATCGGTCGCGCTGGGCACCGAGCCGGCGTCCGGCGCCACCTGCTCGATGACGGCCGCGGCCGCGGCCACCACCTGCGATTCCAGCGCGAGGCGCGCATCCAGCGGCACCAGCGTCGCCCGGGCCTCCGGGCTCAGCACCAGGTCGCTGATCTCGTCCAGCGGCTCGACCAGCATGCCGGTGACGTAGGAATTCCCATCCTCGCCGAAACCGATCAGCTCCAGGTCGATTTCCTCCCCGTCGGCGCGGGCCTCGATCACGATGGCGCCGCCCTGCTGACGGGCATGAATCCGCTTGGCGACGTCGCCCATGGCGCCGCTGATGAACCCGCCCGCGCGCTGCCCGGTATTGCCGACAAGCGCGGTGCCCCGGTTCGTCAGCATGCCCTCGGCGCGCCAGTCACCGGGCCTCGGACTGGCGATCAGGACCGGGACGCCGTTGACCCTGATCTGGCGTCCGAACGGATTGCCCGAAAGCCGCTGGTCGCCCAGGTTCTGGGTCATCAGAACGATCCGGTAGGAGCCGTTCGTAACCTTGACCTTGATCCGCTCGAGGCCGGAGACGCCGTCGGACAGAAGATCGCTTTCGGCGGGGCGGCGCAGACCGTTGACCTTGCTGCCCGTGATGCGGGCGTCGCCGGGGACGACGCGCTCGAATCCGGGATGGACCGTGCCGTCGGGCGGACCGAAATCCAGCGCCAACGTGCCCTTCGCTGGCCGGAAATCCTGGTCGACGGCGAGCTGGATGATCTCGGATTTCGCCAGCGAGCGCGAGGTCAGGGCGGTCACCCGGTCGATCGCCAGCAGCAGATCGTCGGCCTTGGCCACGCCGCGCTGCCTGCCCAGGGCCTGGATCAGTTCGGTGGCGCGACGCGTGACCTGCTCGGGCGAAGCGCCGCTGCCGGTCAGATACTGGTTCAGCGCCTGCAGCGATTCGCGCGACTTGGTCAGCGCGTTGACGACCATTTCCCGCGGCACGCCGTCCTTCTGCGCGCCCTCGCCCGGCGTTGTGGCTGCGGTCTGCGGCGTGGCGGTCTGGGCATTGACGGCGCCGGTGCCAATGCAGAACGCGAACGCGACGGCAACAGCGAGCCCGGCAAACCGGCGCGGCGAGGTGCGAGCAATCATGTACAGGCTCTCCTGAAACAGCCAACCGCCGGCACAGAAACACCGTGGCGTGGCGCCTGTTCCACATTTTCCCGGATTCACACCGCGTCGCCGAGGCGCACGTCGGGTCCGGACGCCATCCGGCGCAGCGCCAGCCGCCGATTTGGCGCACCATACAGGATTCCGCCCACGGCGGCAACAAATCGCGAACAAGCGCTTGTTTTCTATAACGATTCCGCAGCCGGCCGATCATTAGGCGGTTGTTTATGATTTTAGGCGAATGTTGCGGACCGGAGTCTTGGTCCGGCTCACGAGCACGCGACACGCATAACCCGAACATGCAGGACAACGGCACCCACAGCGACGCCGGCGCAGCCGCCGCGCCAGCCGGTGCGGCACGCGGGGCAAGAACCCCGCCGGGCCGCCGCAGCGCGGCCGGCGAAGCGCGCCCGACCGACACCCTGCTGGTCTGCCTGATGCGGCTTGCGCGCGAGTTCGGCCGGCCGGTGGACGAGGCGGAGCTGCGCACCGCCTGTCCAGTGCCGGAGACCGGCATGACGGTCGCCGTATTCGCACGCGCGGCGCGACGGCTGGGCTACGCCGTCGGCCGCACGCCGCTGAACGCGGAGACGCTGAAATCGCTCCCCGTCCCCTTCGTTCTGCTGGGCGCGCCGGCGATCGGCGCGTTGCTGGCGACCGGCCGGGACGCCGAAGGCTGCACAGTTTTCCACCCCGTCGACCAGAAGACGCGGCGGGCGCCGGACGCCGAGGTTCTGGCGCTGGCCGGCGAGGCGCTGTCGCTGACATCGGTCGAGAATGCCGGCGGCCAGCGCGGCTGGCGGTCCATGATCGCCCAGCGCATCAAGCGGGTAGCGGTCGAAATGACGCTGGCCTCGCTGGTGCTGAACCTGTTCGCGCTGGCGTCTCCGCTGTTCGTCATGGCGGTCTACAACAAGGTCATCGGCCAGCAGGCGATGGGCACGCTGAACGTGCTGATCGTCGGCATGATCACGCTGTACGCCTTCGACCTGCTGCTGCGCGCCCTGCGCGGCTACATCTCCAGCCATACCGGCGCACGGCTCGACGCGCTGATCGGCGGCGAGGCGGTGCACCGGCTGGTCAACCTGCCCTACAGCCATTTCGAGAACACAACGACGGGGCTGATCAGCGAGCGGCTGCGCCAGCTCGAAACCATACGCCAGTTCTTCACCGGCCAGATGCCGCTGGTGCTGGTCGATCTGTCGTTCGTGTTCGTGTTCGTCGCGGTGCTGTTCTATCTGAGCCCGGTGCTGGCGCTGATCGTGACAGCGGCGATTCCCGTCTTCGTCGCCATCTCGGCGATCTTCCACCACACCCAGAAGGCGCTGGTCGAGGACAGCTTCGCCGCGCTTGCCACCAAGACCACGGCGCTGTCGGAGATCGTGTCCAACGCCGTCACCATCAAGTCGCTGGGCCTCGAGGCGGACATGGAACGCCGCTTCGGCGCCCGGCTGGCGCTGTCGGCCTGGACCGGGTTCCGCGTCAACCACCTGAACAATCTGGTCGGCGCCTTCGGCACCACGCTGCAGCAGCTCGTCAGCCTGGCGATCATCTGGCAGGGCGCGCTGCTCGTGATGACGGGCGAATTCACCGTCGGCGGGCTGATCGCCGCCAACCTGCTGGCCAGCCGCGCAGTGCAGCCGATGCGCCAGCTGGTGTCGGCCTGGAACCAGATGCAGGAGGTGCGCGCCGCCTTCCGCCGGCTCGACGACATCATGGATGCCGCGCCGGAGGCCATGCCCGGCAGCTTCGGCCCGGCGCCCCAGATCGAGGGCCGCATCACCTTCGAGAACGTCTCCTATACGTACGACCCGAACCTGGCCCCGGTGCTGCGCAATGTCAGCCTGACCATCGCGCAGGGCGAGATCGTCGGGCTGATGGGACCGCTGGGCTCCGGCAAGTCGACGCTGATCAAGCTGCTGCAGGGGCTGTATGCGCCGACCGACGGCCGGATCCTGGTCGATCGCACGGACATCACCCATATCGCGCCGGCGGCGCTGAAGCGGCAGCTCGGCGTCGTGCCGCAGGAAATCCAGCTTTTCGCCGGCTCGGTGCGCGAGAACATCGCCATCGGCACCATCGACGCCTCGCCCGAGCGCGTCGTCGCCTCCGCCAAGTTCGTCGGCGCGCATGACTTCATCCAGCGCCTGCCGAAAGGCTACGAGACCGTGATCCGCGAACGCGGGTCCGGGCTGTCCGTCGGTCAGCGGCAACTCCTCTGCCTGGCCCGGGCGATGATGCGCAACCCGCGAATCCTGATCCTGGACGAGGCGACGAGCGGGCTCGACGCGGCGAGCGAGGACGGGTTCCTGCGCAACCTGCGCCGGGCCGCGATGGGCCGCACCGTCATCATCGTCTCGCACCGCATCGCGCCGCTGACCATCTGCGACCGCGTGCTGGTCGTCGCCGATGGCGGCATCAAGGCCGAGGGCCCGCCGAGCAAGCTGCTGGAACAGGTCGGGGTGCAGTCGAAGCCGCGCGCGCGGCCCGTGCCGGAACCCGCGGCGGATGCGCCCGGGGATGCGCCGGCAGCCCGGGAGGTCCGCGCATGACCGTCGCCGCCTCCCGCCCGTCGCTGCGCCTCGCCGCCGGGCGCATGGACATATGCCGCGCCTGGCTGGCGCGCGCCATGAGCCGGGCGCGCCGCACCCGCTATGCCGATTTCCTGCCGGAGGCGCAGACCCTGGCGGAGCGCGAGCCCGCGCCGATGGCCCGCGCCGTGATCTACGCCGTCGCCGGGGCTTTCGCGGCGCTGCTGCTGTGGGCCGGGCTCTCTGAGGTCGAGCAGGTGGCGAGCGCGCCCGCGGTGGTCCGGCCGGCGGGCAAGGTGAAGACGGTCAACCATCCGGACGGCGGCCGCGTCGCCCGCATTCATGTCGTCGAAGGGGAAAGGGTCGCCGCCGGCGACGTGCTGTTCACTCTCGATACCGGCGCGGTGCGCGAAGAGGTCGTCAAGCTCGCCAACGAATTCGCGGCGCTGTCCGCCGAGGTCGCGCGGCTGACGGCGGAGGCGGCGGAGGACGGCGGCGCGCTCCGCTTCGACGCGGCGCTGGCCGCGTCCCGCCCCGATCTCGTCGCCAACGAGCGCAGCCTGTTCGAAAGCCGCCGCGCGACCCTTGCCAGCCGCCGCGCCGCCGCCGACCAGCTCATCGAGCAGCGCAGCCGCGAAGGCGCGGCGCTTGCCGCGCGGCGCACGCAGCTCGACAGCAGCCTGGTCATCCTCGCGGAACAGGAAGCCGCCATCTCGCAGCTCGCCGGCAAGGGCTACTTCCCCAAGCTCCGCCACCTGTCGGTCAAGCGCCAGATCAGCGAGCTCGAAGGCCAGATCGCGGAGGCGGCCCACAGCGCCCGCGCCGCCGCCGCCGCGCTGGCCGAGGCGCGCGACCGGCGGCGCAGCGTCGACGCCGAATGGCGGTCCGCCGTGCTCGACCGGCTGGGCGCCGCCCGGCGCGAGGCGGCGCAGGCGAAGGGACGGCTGGCGCAGGAGCAGGGCCGGCTCGACGGGCGCACGGTCGCGGCCCCGGTCGCCGGCCGGGTGCAGAACCTGGCCGTCGCCGCGGCGGGACAGTCGGTATCGGCCAACGAGACGCTGCTGCATCTCGTGCCCGACGGCGAGCGGCTGGTCGTCGAGGCGCGGGTCGCCAACGAGGATATCGGCTATATCCGCGCCGGCCAGCGCGCCACCGTCAAGGTGCGCACGTTCGATTTCATACGCTACGGCACGCTCGACGGCGTCGTGGACAAGGTCGCCGCGGATGCGGTCGAGGATCAGCGCTCGGGCGCGATGGCGTTTCCGGTCACGATCCGCACCGAACGCGACTGGCTGGAGGAAGGCGGCCGACGGCACCCGATCGCGGCGGGCATGCAGGTCGAGGTCGACCTGCATATCGGCGAGCGGTCGCTGCTGTCCTATCTGACGGACCGTATGACACGAACCGCGGAGACCGCCTTCAGGGAACGATGACCACCAGCTCGCGCGCCTTCATGTCCGCCAGCGCCTCGGCAATGTCGCTCCCGATCGCGGCGGGATCGGTATCGGGAAAGGCGGCGCCGAACAGCGCGGCGATCTCGGCCTCGTCCTGCGGCTCCTCCAGGCAGCGCCACAGCGCCGCGGTCACCGGGTCGAGATAGAACACCTCCTGCGACGCGGGCTCCACCAGGAAAATCTCGTCGTCCACCGCCGTCGCGCTCACCGCCGGGTTGCGCTGATAACGCACCGGATCGCTCATCGCGGCGATGTCCCTTTCAGCGCATCGGCGAGAAGCCTCGCCGCCGCCCGGCTGCTGGTCCAGCGCAGCCGGTAGCCGGGCACGCACGCCGCCAGGCGGGTCATCGCGGTCACCAGCGTCTCGGCCGTCATGTGAGCCGCGAAAACGTTGGACAGCAGCGCCCGCACGATCTCGGCCGTGGGCGCGGGCTCCAGCGTCGCGGGGGCATCGCCGTCGTCGCCGCGTTCGAGCGCGACCAGCGCCTCAAGGGGCGCGGTGTCTCCGAAGCCGGCGGCCTCCGTGTCCCAGGGCCGCAGATAGGCCACCGTTTCGGTGCGAATCTCGGTATAGCTCTCGACGAATCCCGCCAGCGCCGGGCCGGCGTCGTCGGGCAGCGGCAGGCGCAGTTTCGGCTGCAGCCCAAGACACAGCCCTTCGGCGGGCGCATCGCCGCCGACCGGCCGCACGGCAAGCCGGTCGTCGCCGAACAGGCGGTAGCCGGACGCGGCCAGCTGCATCGCAACCGACGACTTGCCCGCCAGCGATACGCCGAGGAGAACGCAGAGCCCCGCCCCCACCAGCGCGCTGCCGGCATGCAGGCAGACGGTGTCCGCGCGCGCGGCGACGTATTCGGCCACCAGCGCGCCGGCCAGCCCGTTGGCGGCGTCCATCTCGTTGTCGAAGCGCAGCACGGCCGCGCCGGGCCCGAACGTTTCCACCGCGATCACGCCGCCCGCTTCGGTGCGGACCCGGACGTCGCAGCCGGACGCCGCGCCCGCGACCCGGCGCAGCGGCCAGCCGCCGAGAAAGATCGGCAGATGCGCAAGCAGCGCCTCCGCCCCGGCCACCCGCACCGGGGCGTCGTCCGGGCCGAAATGCCAGGCGGCGCCGGCCTGCGGGCGTTCGGTTGTCATGGAATCCCCGGCGGCTGCAGTCATGCAGGCGCGGTCAGCCCTGGCCGTCCTGGGCTTCGCGGGGCGCCCGCTTGGCCAGGATGCGCTGCAGGGTGCGGCGGTGCATGTTGAGCCGCCGCGCGGTTTCCGAGACATTGCGGTCGCATTGTTCGTAGACGCGCTGGATATGCTCCCAGCGTACGCGGTCGGCGGACATCGGGTTGTCGGGCGGCGGGGGCAGCTCGCCCCCCCTGGCCAGAAGCGCGGCCTCCACCTGGTCGGCGTCGGCGGGCTTGGCCAGGTAATCCACCGCGCCGGCCTTCACCGCGGCCACCGCCGTGACGATGTTGCCGTAGCCGGTGAGCATGACGATGCGGGCGTCCGGCCGTGCCTCGCGGATCGCCGGCACGATGTCCAGCCCGCTGCCGTCCGTCAGCCTCAGGTCGAGCACGGCGAAGGCGGGCGCGGCCTCGCGCGCCGCGGCGAGGCCGTCGGCGATGCTTTCGGCGGTGCGGACCTGAAAGCCGCGGCGTTCCATCGCCTTGGCCAGGCGCTCGCGAAACGCGGTGTCGTCGTCGACGATCAGCAGCGAGCGTTCAGGATTCGCGGCCGAAGCCTGATCGGGCGAATCGGTCATCGATCCTCCTGGCGCGTCTGCGCCCATGCGTCCAGCGCGGCACGAGACCACGCAACCTCCACCTCCGCGCCGCCGCCCTCCGCATTGCGGAAGGCGACCGCGGCGCCGGTACGTTTTAACAGGGTTTGAGCGATGAATACACCGAGTCCCATATGGTCTCCGGGCGCGCCGCGCACCGGCATATAGGGCTCTCCCAGCCGGTCGAGCACGGGCTGCGTGAAGCCGGAGCCGTCATCGGTGATCTTCACCGTCAGAATCTCCTCGTTCCAGCTGGTCTCGATCCGCACGCGGCCCCGGGCGAACTGGACCGCGTTCTGGATCAGGTTGCCCAGCCCGTGATTGATCTCGGGCTGCAGGGCGACGACGGGCTCGGTGCTGTCGGGCGCGCCGGGTTCCGGCGCGACGGCGAATTCGAACGCGATGCGGTCGCCCGCGTGACGCTGCGCCGCCGCTTCGACCACGGCGCTGGCCGGCAGGGCGTCGAAAGGCGCATCGGCGCGGTGGTCCGGGCGCTGGCTGATTTCCGCCAGTATGGCCCGGCAGCGGTCGGCCTGCTCCTGCAGGAGCCGTACATCCTCGGCCAGCGGATCGTCGTCCGATACCTCGCGCGCCATCTCGCGGACGATGACCGCGATGGTCCCCAGCGGGCTGCCGAGCTCGTGCGCGGCCGCCGCCGCCAGCGCGCCGACGGCGGAAAGCCGCTGTTCGCGGGCGAGGGCGAGCTGCGTCGCCGCCAGCCCGGCGGACAGCCGCCTGGCCTCGTCCGCGACGCGCCAAGTATAGGCCGCGAAGAACAGGATGCCGATGCAGAGCGCCGTCCAGACCCCGAAGATGTAGAACAGCGGCAGCACCAGCGGCTCGCCCTTCCACGGCAGCGGCTGGTGCCAGAAGGCGAGCACCGAGATGCTCGCGAAGACGAGGGTGCACAGCCCCACAGTGCTGACCGCGCCGAGCACGGTCGCCGACACCGCGACCGGCGCCAGTAGCAGGAAGGCGAACGGGTTCTGCAGCCCGCCAGTGAGATAGAGCAGCACGGCGAGCTGGACGATGTCGAAGGCGAGGTAGCGGACGACGGAGCGTTCGCCGGGCGCGACGCCCGCGCGGCGGCGGATGGCGAGCGTCAGGTTGATCAGCACCGACACGCCGACCGTGGCCAGCGCCGGGCCGATGGGCAGGTCGAAGCCCAGCCCGTAATGCACGATCAGCAGCGCCGCGGCCTGTCCGGTGACGGCGACCCAGCGGATCAGCGCCAGCGTGCGCGGCTGGATTCGCCGTGTTTCCGGCGGTCCCGGCGGTCCCTTTGCGGCGGCGATGCTGGCCATTGGCGTCCCTTGCTGCCGCGCCCGCCCGAAACGGCGGCGCGCCCCGGCACTTTATAGCGGATCGCGCGGATTTCCGCGCCCCGGCACTGGCACAGGCCGTGCGCCGGGTCCATATTGGCGACTATGCGGAATCCCGCCATCAGGGTAACGGCGCTGACCAAGCGGTTCGACGACGTGCTGGCCGTCGACGGCGTCTCGTTCGAGGTCCAGAGCGGCGCGATCACGGCGCTGCTTGGCGGCAACGGCGCCGGCAAGACGACCACCATCGCCATGCTTCTGGGGCTGCTGCTGCCGAGCTCGGGCGAGATCCGGGTGCTGGGCGAGGACATGGTGCGCAACCGGTACCGCGTCCTGGGACGGATGAATTTCGGCTCGCCCTATGTCGACCTGCCCAAGCGGCTGAGCGTGCGCGAGAACCTGACCGTCTATGCCCGGCTCTACGGCCTCGCCGACGTCAAGGCGCGGATCGCGCGGATCGCCGAGGACCTGTCGCTGGGCGATATGCTCGACCGGCCGACGGGGCAGCTTTCCTCCGGCCAGGGCACGCGGGTCGCGCTGGCCAAGGCGCTGATCAACGAGCCGGAAATCCTGCTGCTCGACGAGCCCACCGCCTCGCTCGATCCCGACACGGCGGACTGGGTGCGCGGCTATCTGGCCGACTACGCGAAGCGCATGGACGGCACCATCCTGCTCGCCTCGCACAACATGGCCGAGGTGGAGCGGCTGTGCGACGACGTGCTGATGATGAAGCAGGGCCGCATCGTCGACGCCGGCGCCCCGCGGGCGCTGATCGCGCGCTACGGCAGGGCGAACCTGGAGGAGGTGTTCCTCGATATCGCCCGCGGCGGCGCGCGCGAGCGCATCCCCGGCGCGGCGCAGTAGGGCGGGGACGCGATGGCGGCACCGGGCGATCAGGCGGCGGCGCGCGCGCGGCGAAGGCCGGATTCCTCGCTTTCGTTGCACCGGATCGGCGCGATGATCCTGCGCTACATCTACCTGTTCCGCCGGTCATGGCCGCGCGTCATCGAACTCGCCTACTGGCCGACCATGCAGATGGTGCTGTGGGGCTTCATGACGAAGTTCCTGCTGACCGCGGAATCGGACATCCTGCGCGCGTCCGGCATGCTGATCGCGGCGGTGCTGCTGTGGGACGTGCTGTTCCGCGGCAATATCGGCGTCGCCGTGTCGTTCCTGGAGGAGATGTGGTCGCGCAACCTGGCGCAGCTCTTCGCCAGCCCGCTCCGGCCGTGGGAATGGGCGGTCTCGCTGCTCGGCGTCAGCCTGATCCGCACCGTGATCGGCGTGCTGCCGGCGGCGCTGCTGGCGATTCCGCTCTACCAGTATTCCATCTTCGACATGGGGCTGCCGCTGCTGGCTTTCTTCGCCAACCTGCTGGTGTTCGGCGGCGCGCTGGGCCTCGCCATCTCGGCGCTGGTGCTGCGCTTCGGGCTGGGAGCGGAAAGCCTGGCCTGGGTCGGCGTCTTCATCATCGCGCCCGTAAGCGGCATCTACTATCCGATCGCCACCCTGCCCGAATGGCTGCAATGGGTGGCGCTGGCGCTGCCGTCGGCCCATGTGTTCGAAGGGATGCGCGCGGCGCTGGGGGACAACGTGTTCCGCACCGACCTGTTCCTGTACGCGACGGGGCTGAACGTCGTCTATATGGGAATCGGGATGGCGGTGTTCCTCGCGGTGTTCCGCCTCGCCCGCGTGCGGGGCCTGCTGCTCAAGATGGGCGAGTAGCGGGTCTCACGGCTGCATCAGGCCCGGCAGATAGAGCGCGAGCGGCGGATACCAGATCAGCAGCGCCAGCAGGATCGCGTCGCAGACCAGGAAGGGCGCGGCGGCCAGCGCCACCTGGCCCAGCCGCGTGCCCGGCGGCGCCACGCCCAGCATGACGAACAGCAGCATGCCGAAGGGCGGCGTCGTGCCGCTCATCTCTATCGCCAGCAGCATGATGAGCCCGAACCAGACCGGATCGAACTGCATCGCGGCGGCCAGCGGCATGAAGATCGGCACCGTCAGCAGCATGATCGAGGTCGCGTCGATCATGGTGCCGAGCAGCAGCATCACCCCGAACATCAGCAGCAGCATCGCCAGGGGCGCCACCTGGGCATGGGTCGCCCATTCGACCATCCCGACCGTCGCCCCCGAATAGGCGAGGATCTGGCTGAAGGTCGACGAGCCGACGATGATCAGGAAGACCATCCCCGACACCCGGAGCGCGCCGCGGAACGCCTCGATGCAGACGCGGATCGTCAGGCAGCGGAAGGCGGCGGCGAGGACCAGCACCGCGGCGACGCCGAACGCCGCGGCCTCCGACGGCGTGGCGAAGCCGAGCAGGATCAGCCCGATCACGCAGAAGATCACCAGCCCCATCGGCAGGATGTTGACCGCGACCGCGCGCAGCTTGGCGGACAGCGGGGCCGGCTCCACGTCGTAGCTCGGCGCGGCATCGGGATCGATCCGGAGCTGCAGCGTGATCATTCCGGCATAGAGCACCGCCAGGATGAAGCCCGGCAGCAGCCCGGCCACCAGCAGCGCCGCGATGTCGATCTGGGCGATCGAGCCCAGCAACACGGCCAGCCCCGACGGCGGGATGATCATCGCCAGCCCGCCGGTGCCGAGGATCGGGCCCATCGACATGTAGGGCTTGTAGCCGCGGCGCTTCATCTCGGGCAGCAGCAGCGAGCCCAGCATCGCCGTGTTGGCCATGCTGGAGCCGGTCAGCGTCGAGAACAGCGCGCCGCCGCCGACCGTCAGGTAGGCGAGCCGCCCCGGCAGCCGTCCCATCACGATGTCGAGCGCGTCGAACACCCTGAGCGCGAGCCCGGTGCGGAAGAACAGCTCTCCCATGATCAGGAACAGCGGGATGGGTATGAAGGCGAAGACCGTCACCGAACCCACGCCGTTGACCAGCACCTGCCGGATGCCGGGCAGCCCGCCGAAGAAGAACAGCGCGCCGACGATGTTGACGCCGAGAAACGCGAAGGCGACCGGCACGCCGATCACCATGAGCGATGCGATGCCGGCGACCATCACGGCGAGGACTTCGTACCACTCCATGAGTCAGGCCCGGGCCGCGGGAAGGCCCGGGCTCATACGCCCTCTCCGCCAGTCGCCGTGCCTTCGTAGAGCGAGCCGTAGCCGAGCAGGTAGCGCAGGAATTCCCCCGCCATCAGCGGAAACGCGATCACCGCCGGCGCATACATATAGGTGCTGGGAATCTCGATGGCGCGGTGGTCCTCCTCGCCACTGATCCAGGCGGCGAGGTAGAGCTCGACCGCGTACCATGTCATCACCGAGCAGATCGCGATGCAGACGAGGTAGACCGCGATCTCCATCCGCCGCGCCGCCGCGGCCGAAAGGCGCATGCGCAGCACCTCCAGCAGCACGTGGCCGCGCGTGCGCACCAGCCAGGGCGCGGCAAGCAGGGTGACGTAGAGCAGCCCGTACTCGGTCAGCGGTCCGGTCCAGGGCGGCGGCGAGATCAGCAGGTTGCGCAGCACCGCGTCCTGGATGACGAACACGAAGATCAACGCCAGGATCACGCCGCACAGGACCGCCAGCCCGGTGACAACCGTGTCGTATAGACGGCCGAGAAGCCTCATGGCGCGCTGGCCGTTCCTTGTCCCCCCGCGGTCAGTAGGCGCGCTTCCTGAGTTCCTTCATGTCGATCGTGACCTTGGGGTTCTGTTCCATCCGCGTCCACGGTCCCTTCAGGAAGGTCGCGAGATATTCGCGCCCGGCCTCCCCCTGCAGGTCGATGGTCTTCATGCCAAGCTTGGCGAGCGCCGTCTGTTCCTCCGCGGCCTTGTCCTTCCAGTACCGGTAGGATTCCTTCTCCCACGCCGCGGCCTGCGTTTCGAGGAAATGCTGCGCCTGCTTCGGCATCGAGTCCCATTTCGGGTGGTTCATGACCAGCGAGATGGTGGCGTGAGAGAATGCCGGGTCGATCCGGTACTTGACGAATTTCTGCACGCCCCGCGCGCGGATGTCGGTCAGGCTGTACCCCATCCCGTCGATCACGCCGCGCTCCAGCGCGGTATAGACTTCCTGCGGCCCCATCACGACGGCGGTGGCGCCGAGGTCCTTGATCAGGTCGCGATAGGTGGGCGAGGCGCGCAGCTTCAGCCCGCTGAGATCGATCCCGCCCGACGCCGTGCGCTTGGGCTCGCTCTTGAGAAAGAGATGCAGCCCGAGCCCGCTGTCGAAACGGGCGATGAAGCGGGCGTTCATCTTTTCCTTCATCGCCTTGCGGATCAGCTCGTAGGCGCCGGACGCGCGCTGCTCCATCGCGGTCTTTGTCGCGTTCGCGAAATCGCCTTCGGGGAACAGGCCAAGATAGTAGGCAGGCGGGCCGTACAGCATGTCGAACAGCCCGTTGCGCATCGCGAGCGGCTGCTCGCGCGGCTTGGTGATCTCCGGCCCGCCGACATAGCGGATCTGGAGCACGCCCTTGCCGGCCGCGTTCGTCTTCTCGATGAAGCGGTGGAAGCTCTGGATCAGCGGATGCGTCTTGGGCCACGGCCCGGCGGCCCTGAGCGTCGTCTCGGCGCCGGCCGGAACGGCGACGCCGGCGATCGTGACGGCAAGCGCACCGGCAGCGGCAACCAGTCCGATTTTTCCGATCATGTCATGTCCTCCCATGGGTCGCGTCTTATGCGCTGTGCGTCCGTCCGCAGGGGACGGTTCCTGATTTTCCGTCACGCTATCAACAATCGGCGCCCCTGCCAATCGACGCGGCGGCAGTGGGATCAGTAGACGGCATGGGCGCGGACCGGCACGTCCATCGCGCCGATGGACTGGAACTCCAGATGCATCACGTCGCCGGGCTGCACGCGCCCGACCCCTGCGCAGGTGCCGGACATGATGATGTCGCCCGGATACAGCGAATAGAATTTCGACGCCCAGACGATCTGGCCCGGCAGGTCGAGGATCAGGTTGGCCGTGTTGTTCTTCTGCCGCATCTCGCCGCCGACCGAGAGAAAGAAGTCCAGCGCCCCCGGATCGGCGATCTCGTCCGCCGTGACCATCCACGGGCCGAGGACGGCATAGCTGTCGACCGACTTGCGGAAGCTGCGGTCTTCCGGCCCGCGCACCACCATGTCCATGGCGATGGCGAAGCCGGCGACGTAGCCCATCGCGTCCTCGTAGGCGATGTCGCTGCCATGGCGGCCGATGATCATGCCCAGCTCCGCCTCGTGATCGGTGCGGCGGTCGCCGAAGCGCAGCGCGACTCCTTCCGACGGGCCAACCAGGGCGCTGCTGGCCTTCAGGAACAGCCCCTGGTCCTCCATCTTGCGCCGCGGCTTGCCCTGCGAGATGCCGTGGTCCGCGGTGGCTTCCTGCGCGTGCTCTTCGTAATTCTGCGGCACGCCGATGATTTTCGTGGGATTGGCCACCGGGCTGAGGAACGCCAACTCATCCGCCGGCACGCCGACGCCGGCATCGGCCAGCGCCTCCATCTTCGGGCGCAGGCCGTCCAGCCCGGCGATCATCTGGTCGCCGGGGGGAAACGGATAGCGGTGGGCGGGCAACGCCTCCAGCGCGGCGGTCACGTCGAAAACGGCGCCGTCGCGCACCACGCCGATCCGGTTCCCGCCGGCCGACCGGTGAGTGTAGCGGCAAAGTCTCATGGTTTCGGCCCTCCCTGACCTGTCTCCCGTTCTCTCTCGTTGCCGCCGTTTTCACACAGCGGTCAGCGTCCCGCAACGACGATCAGCGCGGCGACGGCGGCGGCGGCGATCAGGCAGGCGACGATGAGCAGTCCGGCGGCGCGGCGTACGTCGGCGGCATCCGCCCGCGCGCGGCCGCCGCCGATCCAGCCGCCGGGAATCGGTCCGTCCGGCGACGGGCGCGGACCGCCGAGCGCCACGTCCAGCGCGCCCGCAATCGCGCCCTCGGCCCGGCCCGCTCCTTCCGGCAGGCGCGTCCCCGCGTCGCGCAGCCAGAGGCGCAGCGCGGCGAAGGGCCGCGCCCCGGGCACGAACGGCGCGGCCAGGACGACGAGAAACCCGGCGATCAGCCCCGGAACCAGGGTCAGCGCGCCGTCGAGCCGCACCGCCGCCAGGCCGAACGCCGCGCGCGATTCGCCCGGCCGCCCGATGCGGCGCGCGAGCACGCCGACGGCGCGATAGGCGAAGAGCCCCGGCAGCCCGGCGAGCAGGTACCAGAACGCCGTCCCGACCACCCCGTCGGAAAACCGGGCCGCCGCGGCCTCGACGCCGCCGCGCGCGGCGGCGTGAGCGTCCAGCGTCGCTGCGCTGTAGGGAAGCTGTCCGCGCAGGACCGCACGGGCCGCGTCCAGGTCGCCGGCGGCCAGCGCGGCGGCAACGGCGCGCACCCGGTCGATCAGCCGCCGCTGGCCCAGCATGCAGGCCACGGCGATCCCTTCGACGATGCCCTCATCGGGTAATGCCACCGACAGCGCCCGGATCCCCGCGCCCGCCGCCCAGGCCAGCGCGACGACGACGATTACGACGACGGCGCCCCGCACGGTGCGGTTCGCGTCGCTGCGGCGGGCGCGGTTGAGCCGGCGTTCGAACCAGAAGCCGAGTGCGGCGACGGCGGCAAGGGGCGCCTCCAGCGCGCGGCGCAGCCCCGGCAGCCCGCCGAACAGCGCGTCGGCGGCCAGCACGATCAGCCACAGCGCCAGTGTGTGTATGTCGGCCAAGACGGCAGCCGCCCGCCCTACCCGCGCGGGCGCGCGGCGCGGGCGGCAGGGCTATTCACGCACCCCGGCCTTCTTCAGCAGGCGCACCACCTGCGCGTGGCGGTTCCACTCGGCCCACATCAGCGCGGTCCGCCCCGTGTAATCCCGCAGCGCCGGGTCCGCCCCGGCGTCCAGCAACGCCTGAACCGCGGAAAGCTGCCCCTTTCCGGCGGCGGCCATCAGCGGGGTCAGGCCGCGCCTGTTCTCGATATCCGGTCTGGCCTTGGCCCTGGCGAGCGCCTGGATGATTTCCGCCTGGCCCTGCATCGCGGCATAGATCAGCGCGGTGTTGCCCAGACTGTCCCGTGCATCCGGATCGGCGCGGTGGCGCAGCAGGATGTCGACGATTTCCTCCTGCCCGGAATTCGCGGCATACATCAGCGCGCTCTTGCCCTCGTAATCGGCGAAATCGGCGCTTTCCTTGCGGGTCAGCAGCTCGTTCACCTTCTGCGCGTCGCCGGCCTGCACCGCGTTAAGCAGGGGTGTGGTCCCGAAGAGCTCGATATCGGCCAGGGCAGCGCTGGGCAGCAGCGAAGCGAAGGCGAGAACCGCGAGCAGGCGTTTCATCAGCATTCCGGCTTCCTCATGCTCCCGATATGGTCCGTCTCCGGTATGCCTGCGCAGGCGGGCAGTATGCAAGGATATTGATGACCTGGGCGCGATTTGGGGTTTCGCGTCATCGGCCCATCCTGCTATTCCAGACCCATCCTGCGAAAGAGGTATCATGTCATCCAGGGCGATCCGCATTCTCGCCGTTTCCGTTCCGGTGTTGCTGCTCACAGCGGTGCTGGTGTGGCATTACGGCTGGCTCTCGCCCGGCGGCGGCCGCGGCGCGATCCCGATCGGGGGGCCGTTCACGCTGGTCGACCAGAATGGGAAGACCCGTACTGCGGAAGACTTCCGGGGCCGGCTGATGCTGATCTATTTCGGCTACAGCTATTGCCCGGACGTCTGCCCGACTGCGCTGCAGATCATGAGCGTCGCGCTCGACAGCCTCGGCGGGGACGCGGAGAAGGTGACGCCGATCTTCATCACCGTCGACCCCGCCCGCGACACGCCCGAGCACCTCAAGGCCTACGTCGCCAATTTCGGCGACCGCTTCGTCGGGCTGACCGGTACGGAGGAGCAGGTCGCCGCCGCCGCCCGTGCCTATCGCATCTACTACGCGAAGGCCAAGGGCGACGGCGCGAAGGACGAGTACCTGATGGATCATTCGTCCATCGTCTTCCTGATGGGACGCGACGGCCGCTATCTCGCCCACTTCACCCATAACACCCCGTCCGAGGAGATGGCGCGGGCTATCCGGGAGCGCCTGTGAGCCGGCGGCGCGGCACGGACGGGGCCGACGAGGGGGCGGAGGCCCCGTTCTGGCGGCGCAAGCGTCTGACCGAAATGACCGCCGCGGAATGGGAATCGCTGTGCGACGGCTGCGGCCGCTGCTGCCTGCTGAAGCTGGAGGACGCGGATAGCGGCGAGATCGCCTATACCGACATCGCCTGCCGGCTCCTCGACATCGGCGCCTGCCGCTGCACGAATTACGCCGCGCGGCAGAAGCACGTGCCCGACTGCGTGGTGCTCGACGCCGCCAAGGTCGGCGAGATGGGCTGGCTGCCCTCCACCTGCGCCTACCGGCTGGTGGCCGAGGGGCGCGACCTCTACCCCTGGCACCCGCTGGTTTCCGGCGACCCGGACAGCGTCCACCGGGCCGGCATCTCGGTGCGCGGCCGCGTGGTGCCCGAGGGCGATCGGCACGATCCCGAGGACCATATCGTCAACTGGCCGGAATGACCCGCCCGCCCTTGCCGATCCGCAGGCGATACGGGATGATCGCGCCCGGCTGCAAGGGAGAGAGACCATGACCGCAGATGCCCCGGTGACCGAAGGCGTGCTCGCCGCCGCGCTGACCCCCGTGACCGAGGACCTCGCTCCCGACACGGCGCGCTGGCTCGACCACGGGCGCTGGCTGCTGGCGGAAGGCTGCGACGGCCTTGCCGTGCTCGGCACGACCAGCGAGGCCAACTCCTTCACCGTGGCGGAGCGGCTGAGCCTCCTGGACGCGATGGGGGAAAGCGACATACCGGGCGGGCGCGTCGTGCCGGGCACCGGCTGCTGCGCCATACCGGACACGGTGGCGCTGACGAAAAAGGCGCTGGAAATCGGCGCGGCCGGCGTGCTGATGCTGCCGCCGTTCTATTACAAGCCGGTCGGCGACGACGGGCTGTTCGCCGCCTATTCGGAGATCGTCCAGCGCGTGGGCGACGCGGCGCTGAAAATCTACCTTTATCACATCCCGCAGAATTCCGGCGTTCCCATTACGCACGGGCTGATCGAGAAGCTGCTGAAGGCCTATCCGGACACCGTGGTCGGCATCAAGGACAGCGCGGGCGATTTCGCCAACATGGCGGCGATGGTGAAGAACTTCCCCGGCTTCCGCGTGTTTTCCGGCTCCGACCGGTTCCTGCTCGACATTCTGCGCATCGGCGGCGCGGGCGCGATCACCGCGTGCAACAACGTCGCCGGCAGGCTGTCGTCACGCGTGCTGGCGGCGCACCGCGCGGGCGACGCTTCCGGGGCCGACGCGCTGCAGGCGGAGCTGAACGTCGTGCGAGAGACCATCGCGTCCTACCCGCTGGTCGAGGGGCTGAAGGAGCTGGTGGCGCGCGCCACCAATGAGCCGGCCTGGCGCCGGCTGCGCCCGCCGCTGATGCCGCTGGACGGGGCGACGGCCGACGCGCTTGCCGCCCGGCTGGACGCCGCCGGCTTCACCATGCGCCGCGCCGCCTGAGCCGCGCGCGACCCCGAACCGAATGAGGACAACGACACAATGACAATCCTGGCAGACACGATCCGCGAGCTCGTCATCGCCAACCGCATCCTCGCCCGCGAGGGCGTGGTCGATGCGTTCGGCCATGTCAGCATCCGCCACCCGGAAAACCCGGAGCGCTATTTGCTGTCGCGCTCGCGCGCGCCGGAGCTGATCGAGCCCGGCGACATCATGGAGTTCACCCTCGACGGCGAGGCGGTCGACCTGCGCGGCCGCACGCCCTATGGCGAGCGCATGATCCACGGCGCGATCTACGAGCTGCGCCCCGAGGTCCAGTCGGTCATCCACAACCATTCCTGCGAGCTGATCCCGTTCAGCGTGACCGACGCGCCGCTGCGCCCGATCATGCACACCTGCGCCGTGATCGGATCGGAAATTCCCCGCTGGGACATCCGCGACAAGTTCGGCGACACCGACCACCTGGTCGTCACCATGGAGCAGGGGCGCGACCTCGCCGGGTCGCTGGCCGGCAACCGGGCGATGCTGATGCGGCGTCACGGCTCCGTCGTCGTCGGCGGAAACGTGAAGGAAGCGGTGATGAACGCGGTCTACATGCAGGCGAACGCCAAAATGCAGATGCAGGCGATGCAGCTCGGCACGCCGGATTTCCTCAACCCGGCGGAAACCGAGAAATGCATCGCGCGGCAGATGAGCCCGCTGGCGATCGACCGCGCCTGGGAATACTGGTGCATCCGTGCGGGCTCCGAAAGCCTCTGACGCCCCGGCCGCGCCCGGTCACGCCCGTTTCGCGCTGACCAGGGCGACGCCGGCGACGGTGGCGCCCATCGCGCCCCACACCCACCAGCTGTGGCTTTCGCCGAATATGGCGATGCCGAACAGCACGCCGAACAGCACCGACAGGAAGTTCGCCTGGCTCATATAGGTCGGCCCGGCGATGCGGATCAGCTCGAAAATGGCGTAGAAGTTGAACCCGGCGAGCAGCGCGTGGGCGATCATCGCCAGCTCCCCGGCGCTGAACGGCGGAGCCAGAAGCTGGAACTCGCCGAAGGCGAGCGCGATCGGCAGGGTCAGCAGCGAGGCCGCCCACAGCGTGCCGCAGGCGACCGACAGGGAATCGCTGTCCGCCGGCCGGTTCTTTTCCGAGAGGAACACGTAGCCCGCGCCGTGCAGCAGCGGCGTGGCGAGGCCGAGCAGCACCCACGGAATCAGCGAGGCATCGGGCAGCGCGTCCTTCGGCGCCACGATCATCGCGACGCCGGCGAAGGCCGTGAGAATGCCGGCGAAGCGCAGCACCGTGAAGCGCTCGACGCGGAAGACCAGGCTCATGGCATAGGTGAAGACCGGCACCATCGCCATGATCACCGCCATGACGCCGACGGGAATGCGGCCCTGGACGGTGTAAAGCACGATATTGGCGAACACGAAGCGCAGCGCGGCGGCGGAGGCGTAGAAACGCAGATGCGCGCGGGAGAATCTCGGCCTCGTCCGGCGGATGCGGCACAGGCCGAACAGGATCGTCCCCGCCATCAGCGTGAACCAGAACAGGTAGGACATCGGCGTGACGCCGCCGGTGATGCCCTTCTTGATCAGCACGAAGAACAGCCCCCACAGCACGCCGATGATCAGCAGCAGGGTGGCGGGCAGCAGCGGCGAAACCGGGGAGCGGGCGGGGCTTGTCATGGCGGCTCCCCGAGATTAGGCGATGCCGCCCCTCCCGACTAGAGTCTGATCCCCCTGAATAGAATCACCTGCGTTGTGCGCAAACGAGACGATCC
>WHUE01000052.1 GCA_009377375.1 Alphaproteobacteria bacterium
CGGGAACAGGAAGGGAAAGAAGAACAGCCCCGCCGCGAACCCGCCCGCGCCGCCGAGGACCAGTCCGATGAAAAGCGTGATCAGGACCTTCTTCATGCCGTGCCTCCCCGCCGATCCCGCATCGCGCGGGAACGAAACCATCCTATAATGCCGTCGTCGAGGGGAAAACCGCAGGGTGGAGGGGCAGAATGAAGACCGCTGTGCAGACGGGGCTGGCCGCGCTGGCCGTCGCGGGGCTGGGGCTGGCCGCGACGCCGGCCGCCGCCTACAAGGAATCGCTGCAGCCCAACGGCGCGCGCTTCGCGCTGCTGTCGGAGCTGAGCTCGCTCGGCGACGAAAAGCCGCTGTTCCTGAAAACCTGCGGCGTCGGCGGCCCGAACCAGGTGGAGGTGCAGCGTATCCGCCAGTACTACGATTCGGAATCCCGGGTGCATCTCTGGATCATCACCAACACCGCCCGCAAGGACATCCTGTTCTACTCCACCGACGGCTTCGCCTGCACGCTGGAGCAGCGGTAGGCGAAGCGTCGGGGGGTCGGAGCGCGTTGAGCTTGCTGGCGTCCCGACGTTCCCCGGCCATTCGGGACGCGCTCCCTAATGCGCCTCGTCCCAGTTGGGGCCGTAGCCGGTCTCGCAGACCACGGGGACGGAGAGGGAGGCGGCGGCTTCCATGGTGCGCTTGACGGTCTCCGCCGTCGCCTCCAGCTCGGACTCCCGCACCTCGAAGATCAGCTCGTCATGGACCTGCAGCAGCATGCGGGCCGAGAGCTTCGCCGCGACGAGCGCGGCGGGCATGCGGATCATCGCGCGCTTGATGATGTCGGCGGCGGTGCCCTGCAGCGGCGCGTTGATCGCCGCGCGCTCGGCGAAGTTGCGCATCGCCGGGTTCCTGTCCTTGATGCCGGGCGTATGGATCTTGCGGCCGAAGGCGGTGGTGACGAAGCCGTGCTCGTTGGCGAAAGCCCTGGTGCGCTCCATATAGGCCTGCACGCCGGGATAGCGCTCGAAATAGGCGGCGATGTACTTCTTCGCCTCGGCCTGGGGGATGGAAAGCTGGCGCGCCAGCCCGAACGCGCTGATGCCGTAGATGATGCCGAAATTGATCGCCTTGGCGCGGTTGCGCACCGCCGGCTTCAGCGCCGCGATCGGGATGCCGAACACTTCCGACGCGGTCATCGCGTGGATGTCGGCGCCGTCGCGGAACGCCGCTTTCAGCGCCTTGATGTCGGCGACATGGGCGAGCAGCCGCAGCTCGATCTGCGAATAATCCGCCGAGAGCAGAGCGCATCCCTCCTCCGCGACGAAGGCGCGGCGGATCTTGCGGCCCTCCTCGGTGCGGATCGGGATGTTCTGCAAATTGGGGTCGGTCGAGGCCAGCCGCCCGGTCGACGCCACGGCCTGCGAGAACGAGGTATGCACGCGCTGCGTCCTGGGGTCGATCTGGCCCATCAGCGCGTCGGTATAGGTGCTCTTGAGCTTGGAAAGCTGGCGCCAGTCCAGCACCCGGGCGGGCAGGTCGTGGCCCTGCGCGGCGAGGGATTCGAGGATGTCGGCGCCGGTGGCGTAGGCACCGGTCTTGCCCTTCTTGCCGCCGGGAAGGCTCATCTCGTCGAACAGCACCTCGCCGAGCTGCTTGGGCGAGCCGATGTTGAAATCGCGCCCCGCCATGCGGCAGATTTCCTCCGCCAGCGCGGAGATGCGCTTGTCGAAATCGTCGGACAGGCGGCGCAGCTCGGCCGCATCCACCTTGACGCCCTCGCATTCCATCGCCTCGAGCACGGCGATCAGCGGCCGCTCGATGGTCTCGTAGACCGCCGTCATGCGCTCCGCCACCAGGCGCGGCCTGAACAGCGCGTGGAGCTGCAGCGTGACGTCGGCATCCTCCGCCGCGTAGCCGCAGGCGGCCTCCAGCCCCACCTCGGCGAAGCCGATCCTGTTCCGCCCCGTCCCGGTGACGTCGCCGTACTTGATGCAGCTATGCCCCAGGTGAAGCAGCGCCAGCTCGTCCATCCCGTGGCCGTGCAGCCCCGCGTCGAGCACGTAGGACAGCAGCATCGTGTCGTCCACCGGGCCGAGCGCGATGCCGTGCTGGGCAAGGATCTCGGAATCGTACTTGGCGTTGTGCAGCACCTTGAGCGTGCCGCGGTCCTCCAGCATCGGCCTGAGGATATCCAGCGCGGTCTTCAGCGGAATCTGCGTCAGCCCGCCGTCGCCACCCGCCTTGTCCGCCGCCCCGCCGCCGTCGAAATCCATCGCGGACTGCGCGCCGGGCGCGACATGGGCGAGCGGGATGTAGCAGGCCCGCGCGCCATCCACCGATCCCGGCAGCGCCAGAGAGACGCCGACGAGCGCGGCGTTGAGGGAATCGAGCGAGGTGGTCTCGGTGTCGACGGCGACCGTGCCGGCGCGCTGCGCGGCCTCCGCCCAGCGCCGCAGCGCCGCCTCGTCCTGCACCAGCGCATAGGCGACGCCGACGATGGAGGCCCCGTCCCCGCGCTCGTCCTCGCGTTCGATCAGCCGGCCCGCCGAGGTGAGCTCCGCCTTGACCCGGGCGTAGATCGACTTGAAGGCCTGCTCCTCCAGGAAATCGAGCAGGGTCTGCGGGTCCGGCTCCTTGAGGATGAAGCTTTCCACCGTGTCGTCGATGGGCGCCTCGGCGTCCAGCGTCACCAGCCTCATCGAGACGCGGGCGAGATCGGCGTGCTCGATCAGCCGCTCGCGGCGCTTGGGCTGCTTGATCTCCCCTGCCCGGGCCAGCAGGGATTCCAGGTCTCCATAGGCGTTGATCAGCTCCGCCGCCGTCTTGACGCCGATGCCGGGCACGCCGGGCACGTTGTCGGTCGAATCTCCGGCCAGCGCCTGCACGTCGACCACGCGGTCCGGCCCGACCCCGAAGCGTTCCCGCACCTGGTCGGGCCCGATGGTCGTGCCCTTCATCGGGTCCATCATGTCGATGCCCGGCCCGACGAGCTGCATCAGGTCCTTGTCGGAGGAGACGATGGTGACCGTCTTGCCCTCCGCCACCGCGCGGCGGGCATAGGTGGCGATCAGGTCGTCGGCCTCGAACCCCTCCTTCTCGATGCAGGGCAGGCCGAAGGCGCGCACCGCCTCGCGGATCAGCGGGAATTGCGGAATCAGGTCCTCCGGCGGCGGCGGGCGGTTGGCCTTGTATTCGGGATAGATGTCGCTGCGGAAGGTCTTGCGCGCGGTGTCGAAGATCACCGCCAGGTATCCCGCGTCCGAATCGTCCACCAGCTTCATCAGCATGGAGGTGAAGCCGTAGACCGCGTTCACCGGCGTCCCGTCCGGCCGCGTCATCGGCGGCAGCGCGTGATAGGCGCGGAAGATATAGCCCGACCCGTCCACCAGATAGACGTGATCCGGCCTGTTGGCGCCCGGCTTTCCGGCGCTTTCCTGCGGTTTCGCGTCCTTGGCGGCGGTGGCGTTCATCGTCTGGCGGGCCTCGGTTCGGGGTCCGCTTGAACATGCCCCAAGGGGGCGCGGGAGTCGAGGGTATCGGCCCTCAATGCCCGGCCGGGTGCGCGCCCTCCCTGAGCACGAACAGCCGGTCGCAATAGCCGCATTCGGCGCGGCCGCCCTCCAGCGTCAGCCAGACGCGGGGATGGCCGAGCGCGCCGCCGCCGTCGCAGGCGACGGTGAGCTGGTCCACCTCTATGGTCTCTGGCGGCTCGGGGATAGTGGTGGCCATGGCATTTTCACCGGCTTGTGCGGAGCGGCCCCGCGTTGACCGCAGCGCCGCCGGGATGATACCCAATCGGCGCATCCGATCAAGCGATCCGGCGCACATCGCCGGACAGGACCGCCGGGTATAATGGAACAGACAGCGCACAGCGCCGCCCCGCAGGGCGGGGAGGCGGGCGACGGGGCGTCCGGGCCCGAGCTCGCCGTCGAGACGCGGGCGCTGACCAAGATCTATGGCGGGCGCGACGCGACGGGGCGACGGGCGCTGGACGCGGTCGACCTGGCCGTGCCGCGCGGCTCCATCTTCGGGCTGCTGGGGCCGAACGGGGCGGGCAAGTCCACCCTGATCAACATCCTCGCCGGGCTGGTGGTGAAGACCGGCGGCACGGCCCGCATCTGGGGCCACGACATCGACGGCGACACCCGCGCGGCCCGCGCGGCCATCGGCGTGGTGCCGCAGGAGCTGAACCTCGATTCGTTCTTCACCCCGCGCGAGGTGATGGAGCAGCAGGCCGGGTTCTACGCGGTGCCGAAGCGCGAGCGCCGCACGATGGAAATCCTGGAGGCCGTGGGGCTGGCCGACAAGGCCGACGCCTATGCGCGGTCGCTGTCGGGCGGGATGCGCCGCCGGCTGCTGGTCGCCAAGGCGCTGGTGCACAACCCGCCGGTCCTGGTCCTCGACGAGCCGACCGCCGGGGTGGACGTGGAGCTGCGCCGGTCGCTCTGGGCCTATGTGCGCCGGCTGAACGAGAACGGGGCCACCATCCTGCTGACCACGCACTACCTGGAAGAGGCCGAGGCGCTGTGCGACCGCATCGCCATCATCGACCATGGCAGGGTGATCGCCTGCGAGCCGACGCCGGACCTGCTGAAACGCCTGGACCAGCGCACGGTGACGGTCACGCTGGCGAGCGAGGCGCCGGGCGCGCTGACCGGGCAGCTCGGCGCGCTGGCGCCGGAACGGGCGGGGCCGCACCGGCTGGTGTTCCGCTTTTCCGGCCGGGACAGCGGCATTCCGGCGATCCTCGCCGCGCTGCAGGAGGCGGGGCTCGCGATCGCCGACCTCGCCACCGAGGAAACCGACCTGGAGGACATCTTCCTGTCGCTGACCGCCGGGGACGGCGAGGACGGCGGCCGGCGCGAGGCGCGCGACCCGATGGCCGGCACCGTGGCCGTCGCCCGCGCCGGGCCGGATCCGTAGGCGCGTGCGGAAACCCGCTCTCCCCCGCGCCTCCGCAGCGGCGCTTCTGGCGCTGCTGCTGGCGGCGGGCTGCGCGCCGGTGGTGAAGCCGATGGGGCCGGCCGTCGCGAAGCCGGAGATCGCGGGGGACGCCGTCGTCGCGCCGGACGGCGCGCGTCTGCCGCTGCGGCGCTGGATGCCGGAGGGCCCGCCGGAGGCGGTCCTCCTCGGGCTGCACGGGTTCAACGACTACTCCCTGGCGTTCGATGGCCCCGGCGCCTGGTTCGCGCAGCGCGGAATCGCGACCTACGCCTACGACCAGCGCGGCTTCGGCGGCGCACCCAACCGGGGCTACTGGGCCGGGCTCCCGACCATGACCGCCGATCTGCGCGCGGCGGTTGCGAGCCTGCGCGCGCGCCATCCCGGCATTCCGCTCTATCTGCTCGGCGACAGCATGGGCGGCGCGGTCGTGCTGGCGGCGCTGGCCGAGGGGCCGGTCGACGGCGCGGCGGGCGCGGTGCTGGTGGCCCCGGCGGTGTGGGGGCGCGCGCATATGAACGCGTTCCAGCGGACGCTGCTCTGGGTCGTGTCGCGCACCGTGCCGTGGCTGACCCTGACCGGGCGCGGGCTCGGCAAGCGGGCCTCCGACAATATCGAGATGCTGCGCGCGCTGGGCCGCGACGACCTGGTGATCAAGGAGACCCGGGCCGACACGATCAAGGGGCTGGTCGATCTGATGGATGCGGCCTACGCGGCGGCGCCGCGGATACGGCGGCCGAAGCTGCTGATGCTCTACGGCGCCAGGGACGAGATCGTGCCGGAGAACCCGGTGATCGAGGCGATGCGGGCGCTGCCGCCCGGGCACGGCCACCGCACGGCGCTGTACGATTCGGGGTGGCACATGCTGCTGCGCGATCTCGCCGCGGAATCCGTCTGGCGGGACATCGCCGCCTGGGTCGCGAACCCGGACGCCCCGCTGCCGTCCGGCGCCGAAGCGGCGGCGGCGACGGCGACTGCCGCCGAACGGCCCTGATTGACGGCGCTCGCGGCAGGTGGGATCGTTGTCCCATCCACCGGGGCATGACCGTAAACAAGGAGATCGGGATGAGACGCCATATCCGTCTGGCCGCCGCCGCAGCAGCATTGTCCGCCGTGCTCGCCACCGGCGCCGCCGCGCAGCAGTTCACCATGAAGTTCGGCACCGCCACGCCCAAGGGCGACCAGAATTTCTGGATGGAGGAGTTCAAGAAGGCGGTGGAGGCCCGCGCCGGCGGCCGCATCGCCATCAAGCTGTTCCCGGCCAGCCAGCTCGGCGCCATTCCGCGCCAGATCGAGGGGCTGCAGCTCGGCACGGTGGAGGCCTGGATCGGCCCGACCAGCTTCCTGACCGGCGTCGAGTCGCGCTACCAGGTGATGGACGCGCCCGGCCTGTTCGCCGACTGGGACCACGCACAGCGCACCGTGACGCACGAATCGTTCCGCGACGAGTTCCTGAACCTGGGCGAGAAGAAGGGCGTCATCGGAATCGGCATCTACACCTCGAACCCGATGTCGGTGGTGAGCCGCAAGATCCCGATCCGCAAGGTGGAGGACTTCAGGGGCCAGAAATTCCGCGTCCTCGGCTCGGCGCTGGAGGTCGAGCAGATGCGCGCGCTCGGCGCCGCCGGCGTGCCGATGCCGCTGGTCGAGACCCTGCCCGCGCTGCAGCGCGGCGGCATCGACGGGGTGCGGTCCGGCATCGTGGTCTTCGTGCCGTTCAAGTACTGGACCATCAGCAGGCAGCTGACCGAGATCGGCGACGCCTACATCGTCCCGGTCGCCTTCGTCAGCGTGCGCTGGTGGAAGACCCTGCCCCAGGATCTGCGCCAGATCATGCTGGAGGAAGCACGCAAGCTGGACGACGCGGCCTATAAATACGCCCGCAAGCAACATCAGCTCTTCCGCGGCCTCTGGACCAAGAACGGGGGCGAGCTGATCGATTTCCCCGAGGCGGAGCGGAAGAAGCTTCTCGAACTGTCGCGGGATGTCGGCGCGAAGGTGGCGGCCCGCAACGCGGGCGTGAAGGCGGCCTACGACAAGCTCGTCGCCGCCGCCGGCGCGACGCGGCAGTAAGGGGACGCTCTTCGCACGTCGTGTGAAGAATGTTCCACGTGGAACATTGTAACGTCCCCCGGGGACACGTTATGCGCGGCGGCACCGGCGCGGGCCGGTGCCGGTCCACCGATCAGGTCAGGAACCGGCCGCCGTTGACGTGGATGGTCTGGCCGGTGATGTAGCCGCCTTCCGGGCGGCAGAGATGGGCGACCGTGGCCGCGATGTCGTCGGGCGCGCCGGGGCGGGCGACCAGCGCGCCGGTGCGTTCCACGTGGCGGCCCGGGGTCGAGGCGCTGGCGCCGCGGTCCGTGCGGATGGAGCCGGGGACGACGCAGTTGGCAGTGATCCCGTGCTGTCCCAGCTCCGCCGCCAGCGCGCGGGTCAGCCCGACCAGCCCCGCCTTCGCCGTCACCACATGGGCGCGGTCGGCGTCGCCCAGATGTCCGGCCAGCCCGCCGATATTGACGATCGCGCCGCCGCCGGCCGCGATCATGTGCGACACGCAGGCGCGGGCGCACAGGAACGCGCCGTCAAGGATCACCGCGGTGACGCGCCGCCAATCGGCGAGGGTCATTTCCACCAGCGGGCGGTGGTCGCGGATCGCGGCGTTGTTGACCAGCATGTCGATGCGCCCGAACGCGTCCGCCGCCGCCTGCGCCAGACCCGCGACGGCGTCCTCGTCCGTGATGTCGGCGATATGCGCGACCGCCCGGCCGCCGGCCCGCTCGATCAGCGAGACGGTCTCGGCCGCGCCCCCGGCATCGGTGTTGGCGCAAGCCAGCACGGCGCAGCCATCGGCGGCGAGCCGCAGGGCGATGGCACGGCCGATATTCCGCGCGGCCCCGGTGACGACGGCGGCCTTGCCCGCCAGCGGCTCATCGGTCATGCGGGACTCAGTCCCCCCGCTCCATGGTCACGTCCGGCCGCGCGAACGCGCGCTGTATGCCGCGGGAGATGAAGGACCAGAACAGACTGACGATCGTGAGGACGAAGAACAGCACCACGATGGGCGATTCGAGGAAGCGGTGCCATTCGTTGTCGAAGATGATCATCGACTGCGACAGCGACACCTCCACCAGCCGGCCGAGAATCAGCCCCATCACCATCGGCGCCGGGCCGAAGCCGTGGCGCAGCATGATAAACCCTATCACGCCCGAGGCGAGCATCACCCAGACGTCGAAGGACGAGGACGAGAACGAATAGGCGCCGATCATCGAGAACACGAAGACCGCGGGCCACAGCAGGGTGCGCGGGATCAGGGTGATGCGCGAAAACAGCTTGGCGCCGCCGAGCCCGATGATGAAGAACATCACGTTCGCGACCATCATCGCGCCGAAGATGGCGTAGATGAAATGCGGCGTCTCGTTCATCAGATGCGGCCCGGGCCGCAGCCCGTGCATGATCAGCGCGGCCAGGATGATCGCCGTCGTGCCGCTGCCCGGGATGCCGAGCGCCAGCGTCGGCACCATCGCGCCGCCCGCGGCCGCGTTGTTGGCGGCTTCTGGCCCGGCGATGCCCTCGATCGCGCCGTGGCCGAACTCCTCCGGCGTCTTCGAGAACCGCTTGGCCTCGTTGTAGCCCATAATGGCGGCGACGGTGGAGCCCTCGGCCGGCAGGATGCCGATAAACGTGCCGATGCAGGACGACCGCAGGATGGTCCATTTCACCTTCCGGAAATCGGCACGGCTCGGCAGCTTGATGACGACGGACGTGATGCGTTCGTAGGTGACATTCAGCACCTGCGACTGGGAAAGCAGCTCGCCCATCGCGAACAGGCCGATCAGAACCGGCACGAAATGGATGCCGTCGGTCAGTTCGGAGACGCCGAAGGTGAAGCGTTCCACCGCGGTCGTCAGGTGGATGCCAACGGTGCCGACCAGAACCCCGAACGCGCCGGCGATCAGGTTCCGGATCGACGACTTGCCGCTGATCGACGCCAGCATGGAGAGCGCGAACACGGTCAGCGCGAAATATTCGGGCGGCTTGAATTCCAGCGCGACCGCGGCCAGCAGCGGGGTCGCGACAAGGAACACGGCCAGGCTGAAGATGCCGCCGGCGACCGAGCTGACGGCGGCCATGCCGAGCGCGCGCCCCGCCTCGCCGTTGCGCGCCATCGGATAGCCGTCGAAGGCGGTGGCGACCGCCGGCGGCGCGCCGGGCGCGTTGATCAGGATCGCGGTGATCGACCCGCCGAACGTGCCGGCGCAGTACAGCGCGGACAGCATGGCGATGGCCTGCACCGGCTCCAGCCCCACCGTGAACGGCAGCAGCAGCGCCACCGCCATCGGCGAGCTGAGCCCCGGCAGCGCGCCAACCAGCACGCCGACCAGCACGCCGCACAGGATCAGGAAGATGTTGAACGGGTCGACGACCAGCGCGAGACCCTGAAGCATCGGTTCCATGAAGGGGGCCCCTAACTCAGAACTCGATCCCGAAAATGCCGGGCTCGAAATAGACCTTGAGGAACTGCGTGAAGACCAGCGCCACCACCAGCGGGAACAGGAGGGCGAACGGCACCAGCATCTTCCAGCGCCGCTCTCCCCAGAGCAGCGGCAGCGCGAAGCAGATCAGCACGGCGGCGAGGAAGGTGCCGATGATCGCGATCGATTGCACGGTCACGGCCAGCAGGACGGCGGTCACCCAGGCCATCGGCCTGACCGGCGTGCGGCGGCCCTTGTCCAGCTCCGCGGCGCCGCCGGCGAGGAAGCGGTGCTCGAAGGGGATGATCAGGGTGAGGATCGCGATGGTCCAGAGCAGCAGCTGCGGAAACCACTGCGGCGGCAGGTTCTGGGACAGCACGTCCGGCACCTGTTCGAAGGTGGTGGTGACGTACCAGGCGGCCCCGCAGAAAGCGAGGATCAGGATCGCCAGCCAGAGATCGGTGCGGTGGATCAGCGGGGAAGGCGTCGCGCCGCCTTCCCCGCCCGAACCTTGCGCTTCGGGCTCAGCCATGATGAACGGCTCTTTCCCGTATCTGCAGAGGCCGACCCGCTACTTGATCAGGCCGAGACCGGTCAGCGCGTCGACCGCCGTGGCGTATTCTTCCTTGATCTGCTTGTCCCATTCCTTCCAGCCGGCGATGCTGGTTTCGGGGGACAAGCCCGAGCTCTCCAGGTAATTGGCGAAGACCTTGTGGCTCATCGCCTTCGTCATGGCCGCGGACAGCTTCTCGATACGGTCCTGCGGCGTGCCCTTGAGCACGAAATAGCCGCGGGTCGTCGAGGTCTTCGCCTTGAAGCCCTTCTCGAAGGTCGTCGGCACGTCGGGATAGTCCTTCAGCCGCTTCTCGGCCATGACGGCAAGCGCGAGGAACCGGCCGTCCTTCACCTGGTCGCCGGCCTCGCTGACATTGGGCAGCGTGGCGTCGATGGCGCCGGACATCAGCGCCTGCACCATCTGCGCGCCGCTGCCGAAGGGCACGACCTTGTATTTCATGCCGGCGGCCTTGGCGAGGGTGGCGAGCCCGATATGCTCGGTGCCGCCGATCTGCGCCACGCCCCAGTTCAGCGCCTTTTCCTTCGACGCCGCAACCAGGTCGTCCAGCGTCTTGTACTTGCCCTTGCCGGACACGGTGACGAAGGTCGGATCGTCCATCGCCCGCGCGACGCCCACGATATCGTCGATCTTCAGCGGGCTCTTGCCGCGGGCGATGGTGTAGAGGTGGGTCTGCGTCAGCGCGAGGACCGTATGGCCGTCCTTGTCCCGCGACAGCGCGTACTGGTGCGCCTTGGCGCCCGAGCCGCCCTGCTTGCTGACGACCTGCATGTCCTCCTTCAACTCGCGGCGCGTGCGGATCATCATCATCCGCGCGGTCACGTCCGTGCCGCCGCCGTAAGCCGAGTGGATTATCACCTGGATGGTTTTGGACGGAAACTTGTCCTGCGCCAGCGCGGCGGCGCCCGGCAGCGTGAGAGCGCCGGCGACTGCGATGGCGGCAAGGCTCCACGTGGAGCGCGCGATATCCGTAATCATGGCGAGTTTTTCCTCCCTCGACCCTGTTCCGACAACCGTCCCGGGTTCCGCGCCCGGTCCGCCGGCATGGTCCGGGTCCTCCCCCCGGCCCTGCAGCGCCGCCGCCGGTTGGAGCCCGCAGGCTTCCCGTCCGGCGATCGTGTGTTACGGTCTGTAACCGACGTTATCGGAAGTTTTCGCAATTACAAAACCCTAAATTGGGCGGGAAATTCAGGGACGGGAGCGCGCGCGATGGCGGAACAGGCAGCGGGGATCGGTCCGGTGATGGCGCGGCTCGCCGGCTACATGCAGGAAGTCTGCGACAGGCCCCTGCCGGCGGAGGTGGCCGCCAAAACGCGGCTTCACACGCTGGATTCCCTGGCCGCGATGATCTCGGGCGCGCAGCTTGCCCCGGGGCGGCTCGCCATCGACTACGTGCGCGACCAGGGCGGCCGGGCGGAAGCCTGCGTGCCGGGCAGCGACGTGGTGACGACGGCGACCGCGGCGGCGCTGGCCGGCGGCATGTGCGCCCATGCGGACGAGACCGACGATTCCCACCCGGCCAGCCTCAGCCATCCCGGTTGCGCGGTGGTGCCCGCCGCGCTGGCCATGGCGGAGCGCGGCGGGCGCGGCGGCGAGGACATGCTGCGCGCCATCGCCTTCGGCTACGACCTGGCGGCGCGGTCGACCATGGCGCTGGGGGTGGAGCGCATCTATCACCGGCAGCATCGCGCGTCCCATTCGATCGCGGCGCTGTTCGGCGCAACCGCCGCCGCCGGGGCGCTGTCCGGCTTCGATGAGGCACGGTGCCGGTGGACGCTGTCCTTCGCCGCGCAGCAGATGAGCGGCATCGCCTGCTGGGTGCGCGACCTGACCCATGTGGAGAAGGCGTTCGATTTCGGCGGGATGGGCGCTCGCAACGGCGTCGCCGCCGCGACCATGGTGGCCGCCGGATTCACCGGGGTGGACGACGTGTTCTCCGGCCCGCGCGGCTTCTTCGACGCCTATGGCGGCGAGCCGGAAGGGATGGTGCGGGGTCTCGGCGAGACGTTCGAGGTGATGGAGGCGCATATCAAGAAATGGTCGGTCGGCTCGCCCATCCAGGCGCCGCTGGACAGCCTGGAGGCGCTGATCGCGGAACACGGGCTGACGCCGGAGGACGTCGCCGCGCTGGAAGTCCGCGTCTCCGACAAGGAGGCCCATATCGTCGACGACCGTTCGATGCCCGACATCTGCCTGCAGCACTGCCTCGCGGTGCTGCTGATCGACGGCCGCTTCGACTTCGCCGCCTCCCACGATTACGGCCGCATGGCGGACCCGGACGTGCAGGCCGTGCGGGCGCGTATCGCCTATATACACGACGCCGACCTGCCGCGCCGCGAAGGCATCGTCGCCGTCACCACCGCGGACGGCGCGCGGCACGAACATCGCACCCGCTTCGTGCGCGGCACCACCGGCAATCCGATGACCGAGGCCGAGGTGGCCGACAAGGCGCGCGGGCTGATGGCGCCGGTCCTCGGCGCCGACAGGGCCGACGCGCTGACCGAGAAAATACTGGCGCTGGAATCGGTGCGGAACGCGCGTGACCTGAGGCCGCTGCTGACGGCGTAAGCCGAGCGTCGCCATAAAACCCCTCTCCGCCCCCGAGGGCGGAGAGGGAGTCGTCCGCTCCAGCCCCGCCAAACCGGCTCCCCTACTGCGCCGCCGCGTCCCGCGCCTTCTTCGTCCCGGCCATGCGGCAGACCAGCAGGAAGGCCTGGCGCATCCCCTCGGCGCTGGCGACGCCCTTGCCGACGATGTCGAACGCGGTGCCGCTGGCCGGGGTGGCGATGGGCACGGGCAGGCCGCCGGAAACGGTGACGCCGCTGCCGAATCCCATCAGCTTCATCGCGATCTGGCCCTGGTCGTGATACATCGTCACCACCGCGTCATAGGCGCCGTCGCGCGCCTTGAGGAACACGGTGTCGGCGGGGAACGGGCCCTGCGCCGCGATCCCCTCCGCCTGTGCCGCCTCGACCGCCGGAGCGATCACGTCGATCTCCTCCCGGCCGAACAGCCCGCCGTCGCCGCCATGCGGGTTGAGCGCGCAGACCGCGATGCGGGGCGAGCCGTACCCCGCCCCCGACAGCGTGCGGTGGGCGAGGCGCGTCATCTCCAGCACCCGGCCGGTGGTGATGTTTTCGGCGACGTCCTTCAACGGGATGTGCGACGTCGCCCGCGTGGTCCACAGATCGCCCAGCACGTTGTGCTCGCAATAGGGCCCGTCATAGCCGAGCAGCTCGGCGAACAGGATGTGCTCGTCGCCGTGGGGCGAGCCGCCGGCCTTGAGCGCGCCCTTGTTCATCGGCGCGAAGCAGAACCCGTCGATTTCGCCCGCCTTCGCCAGCGCGACGGCGACCTTGACCGTCTCGTACACGGAGCGCCCGGCGGCGGCCCCGGCCCGGCCCGGCGTCACCTCCTCCGGCGCGATGGTCGGCACGCTGAGGAAATCCAGCACGGCCGGGTCGAAATTCGCGGCCGCGGCATCCTCGATCACGTTCAGCGGGATCTCGACGCCGGCGACGGCCGCGCCGGCGCGGAACACGCCGAGATCGCCGATGGCCAGCACCCGGGCTTCCGCCCGCGTCCCCGCCGCCGCCAGCAGCTTCGCGGCCAGCTCCGGCCCGACGCCGTTGGGATCGCCGAGCAGCACGCCGACAACCGGTTTCATCGCAGGTTTCTCCCTTTCAGTTCGGCGCGACACGCCAGCATACACGGCCTGCGCCGCACCGGAAGCCGTGCGGCATGCAATGCGGGCCGCACGAAGTGGACAGGGGCGACGTTTTTGGCGATGTTGGGGCCGCCCGCAACCGCCATCCGCACAGGTTTCCGCCGCCCATGAAGCATTACCCCGTCCTCATCGTCGGTGCAGGGCCGGTCGGCATGGCGCTGGCCGCCGAGCTGGCGCGCTACCGCGTGAACTGCCTGCTGGTGGAACAGTCCGACGGGAGCATCGACCATCCGCGCGCCAGCGCCTTCAATGCGCGCACGATGGAATTCTGCCGCCGCTGGGGACTGGCCGACAAGGTGCGCGAGGTCGGCACCCCGCCGGATTTTCCGCACGATTCGATCTACTGCACCAGCCTGACCGGCCACCTGATCGCCCGCATCGCCCGGCCCGGCCATGGCGGCGGCGCGGCGGCGCTGCCGTTCACGCCGGAACGGCCGCAGCGCTGCAACCAGCTCTGGTTCAACCCGGTGATGCGCGACTATGTGCAGGGGCTGGAGACGGTCGAATTCCGCCTGCGCTGCCGGCTCGACGATTTCGAGGAAGGCGCGGACGGCGTGACGGCGACGTTGACCGATCTCGAGGCGGGGACGACCGGGCAGGTGACGGCGGATTACGTCGTCGCCTGCTGCGGCGGGCGGTCGGCGGTCGCCCGCGCGCTCGGGGTGCGGCTGGACGAGTCCACCGTGCTCAGCCACTCGATCAACATCTTCTTCCGCGTGCCGGAACTGTGGACCCTGCACGACAAGGGCAAGGCGGCGCTCAACTTCTTCATCGGGCCGGACGGGATGTGGGGCGGCATGACCGCGCAGGACGGGCGCGAGCACTGGCGGCTGACCCTGCACGGCACGGAACACTATGTCGATCCGAAGGAGGTCGACGCCGAGGCGCAGATCCGCCGGCTCTATGGCGGCGACTTCCCTCACGAGCTGATCAACGTGGTCGCCTGGGCGCGGCGCGAATGGGTGCATGACTGCTTTCGCCGCGGCCGGCTGATCCTGGCCGGCGACGCAGCGCACCAGAACTCGCCCACCGGCGGGTTCGGCATGAACACGGGCGTCTGCGACGCGGTCGATCTGGGCTGGAAGCTGTGGGCGGTCATCGCCGGCTGGGGCGGCGGAGGGCTGCTGGAGTCCTACGAGCCCGAACGCCGGCCGGTGGCGCTGCGCAACGTAGGCGAGGCGGCGGAGAATTTCCGCCGTTATACCCTGCCGGACACCTCGGACGTGCTCGACGACGGGCCGAAAGGCGAGGCGCTGCGGGCGAGGCTGGGGCGCGAGCTGACGGAAAGCCAGAGCCGCATGATCCTGACCGACGGCATCGCGCTGGGCTACCGCTACGAAGAATCGCCCATCGTCGTTGCCGACGGCACGCCGGAGCCGCCCGACCCGCCCGGCGCCTACACCCCGACCGCCCGGCCGGGCCACCGCGCGCCGCATGGCTGGCTGGCCGGCGGACATTCGGCGATCGACCTGTTCGGGCGCGGCTTCGTGCTGTTGCGGCTCGGCGGACGGGCCCCCACCGCTGGCGATATCGGGGCCGCGGCCCGGGCGCGCGGGGTGCCGCTGGACATCGTTGCCGTCACCGAGCCGGCGCTGTGCGCTCTCTACGAGCGCCCGCTGGTGCTGGTGCGCCCGGACGGCCATGTCGCCTGGCGCGGCGATTCCATGCCGGACGACGCCGGCGCGCTGATCGACCGCGTATGCGGCAGAGGATAGGGAAAAAGCCATGGGAGAGACGATCCGCCTGACATCCGCCGACGGCCACGCCTTCGACGCCTATCTCGCCCGGCCGGACGGCGCGCCGCGCGGCGGGCTGGTCGTCGCGATGGAGATGTACGGGGTCAACGGCTATCTGCGCGAGGTCTGCGACGCTTACGCCGCCGACGGCTATGCCGCCATCGCGCCCGATCTCTGGGACCGCGTCGAGCCCGGCCTCGCCCTGCCCTACGACGATATCGGCAGCGCGCGGGGCAAGGCGCTGTGCAAGGAGGCCGACTGGGACCTGGCGGTGCAGGACCTCGCCGCCGCGGCCGATGCTGTGCGCGATGCCGGCAAGGTCGCGGTGATGGGATTCTGCTACGGCGGCACGCTGACCTGGCTCGCCGCCTGCACCGACACGTTCGACGCGGCCATCGCCTATTACGGCTCCGACATGTGCGACTTCCCGGACCGCGCGCCGCGCTGCCCGGTGCTGTGCCATGTCGGCGACGCGGACACCGCCGTGCCGCCCGACGCCGTCGCCGCCTTCCGCGCCAGGAGGCCGGAGGTGCCGTGGCATATCTATCCCGGCGTCCCGCACGGGTTCGACAACCACACCCGCCCCGCCCGCCATGACGCGGCAGCCAGCCGGCTCGCGCGCCGCCGCACGCTGGATTTCCTCGCCCGCCATCTCGGCTGAGGGGTAGAGCGGCCTAACCCTTCTCCCGCTGGCGCGCGGCCTTGCGTTCGTACATCGCGCGGTCGGCGGCGGCGAGCGCGTCGGCGGCGCCGGTGCCCGGGTCCATCGTGAAGACGCCCGCCGTGGCGCTGAACGGCACGGGAACGCCTTCGCGCTCGATCCGGATGGCGGCGATCAGCGCGGTCAGGATATCGGCCTTTTCGGCGGCCTGCTCGGCATCGGCCCGGGCGAGGATCACGCCGAACTCGTCGCCGCCCAGCCGACCGACGATGTCGGAGGCGCGCACGTTGTCGACCAGGGTGCGGGCCACGGCGGTCAGCACCTCGTCGCCGGCGGCGTGGCCGAAGCGGTCGTTCACCGCCTTGAACCCGTCGATGTCGATATAGACGACGCTGTTGGGCAGGTTGTAGCGCTCGCTCACCGCCGCGGCCCGTTCCAGCTCGCGCAGGAAGGCGCGGCGGTTGACCGCCGGGGTCAGCGGGTCCTCGTCGGCCACGGTTTCCAGATAGGCGATGCGCCGGTTGCTGGCGGCAAGCGCGTCGCGCAGGGTGCGGATCTCGTCGAGCAGCCGCAGGATCGCCGCGCGCGCTTCCGGCGTCAGCTCATCCCCGGCCCCGCCTTCCGCGTCCTTGTCGCGATCCGCCATCCCGCCATCGTCGTTTTCAACGTTGGTTCATAATATCATGAGGCGCGGCGGAATGGCGGCCAAACATCCCGCATGGCATGATGCCGCATGGACGGCGAACGGGACGGGTTCGAGTGGCTGCGCCGGTTCGGCGCCATCGGCGGCGCGCTGGCGGAGCGCAATTTCGGCATCTATACCGCCGCCAACGTCCCCTCGCTGATCGGCACCTGGGTCCAGCGGGTCGCCATCGGCTGGCTGACCTGGGAGCTGACCCATTCCGGCGCGTGGCTGGGGCTGATCGGCTTCGCCGACCTGTTCCCCTTCGTGGTGCTGAGCCCGGTCGCCGGCGTGCTGGCCGACCGGTTCGACCGGCTGCTGATCGCCAAGATCATCCAGGTGGCGGCCTGCGCGCTGGCGACGGGGCTGGCCGTGCTGACGGCGCTGGGCCTGACGACGCCGGAAATCCTGTTCGCTTTCACGCTGATGGTCGGGATCGACCAGGCGTTCTATCAGCCGGTACGCCAGGCGATGGCGCCCAACCTGGTGCGCAAGCAGCACCTGCCGGCCGCCATTGCCGTCAACTCCATCGTCTACAACGTCGCGCGGTTCATCGGCCCGGCCATCGCGGGCGTGCTGCTGGTGGCCGGCGACGCGGCATGGTGCTTCGCCTTCAACGCCGCAACCTACGGTTTCTTCCTCGTCGCGCTGTGGCGCATCCGCCTCACGCCGGACGCCGAGGACGGCGCGCGGCCGGCGCGGGACACGGGCATGGGGGGCGAACTGATGGAGGGCTGCCGCTACGCGCTCGGCCATCGCGAGATCGCGCCGCTGCTCGCCATACTGGGGGTCGGCGCGCTGTGCATGCGCCCCGTGGTCGAGCTGCTGCCCGGCTTCGCCGACCGCGTGTTCGGGCAGGGGCCGGAGGGGCTGGCCATGCTCACCTCCTCGATGGGCGTCGGCGCGATGGCGGCGGGCATCCTGATCGGCATGCATGGCCGGCTGTCGGGGATGACGGCCGGCGCGGTGCACAGCCTCGCCCTCGCCGGAGCGGTGCTCCTGGCGTTCACCAATGTCGGCTGGTTTCCGGCGGCGGTGGCCTGCATGGCCGTGGTCGGATTCGCCCAGGTGGTGATGGGGACCACGGTGCAGACGCTGGTGCAGACGCTCGCCGCGCCGCGGATGAGGGGCCGGGTGATGTCCTTCTACGGACTGCTGTGGCTCGGCGGCAATTCGCTCGGCGCGCTGGCCATGGGCGCGGCCTCCGAATGGGTGGGGCTGCGCGTCCCGGTCATGGCCGGGGCCGCGATCTGCGGCGTCGTCTGGCTGGCGATGATCCCCCGCATCCGCGCGCTGGCGCGACGGGTGGAGGATGAATAGCTAGATCACCGCCATGTCCGGCGGGTGCCCGAGCAGCCAGGCGCCGACGGTGCGGTAATGCGTCTTGCGGCCCTGGATTTGCAGCGCGACGGTATGGATGTCGCGGAAGCGGCGCTCGAAGGGGGCAGCGGCGAACACGGCGCTGGTGCCGCCGGTGTCGAACAGCGTGTCGACCACGGCCTTGGCCTCGTGGGTGGCATGGGTGCCGGCGAGGCGGATCGCCATGCGGCCTTCGATGCTGACCTCGTCGGACGCCTCCGCCTCGCGCCAGCCGCGTTCCAGCGCCGCCACCAGATAGGCGCGGGCGGCGGCGAGCCGCGCCTCGGCGCGGGCGACCTCGTCCTGCACCACCGGGTTGTCGCAGATCGGCTCGCTCACCAGCCGGGGCTTCTTTTCCTGGGCGAGGACGAGGAACGCGTCCATGAAGCCGCGCGCGATGCCGAGCGCGGTGGCGGCGAATCCCATGGCGTAGATCGCCATCTGCGGAAAGCCGTAGATCGGCGAGGGGTTGCGGCGGCGCGCCATCATCGTCGCGCGGACGACCGTGTACTCCTCCGGCACGAACAGCGCGTCCACGGCGAAGGAATCGCTGCCGGTGCCGCGCAGCCCGACCACGTCCCAGTTCGCTGTCAGCGCCGCCTGGTGCGCCGGGAAGACGGCGGTGCGGTTTTCCGGCTCGCCGTCCGGGCCCAAGCGGATCTCGCCGTTCCCGTCGCGCACCGTGCCGCAATGGGCGGCGAGCCAGGTGGCGTGGTTGCTGCCGCTCACGAAGGAGGAGCGCGCGGTGACGCGGTAGCCGCCCTCCACCGCCACGGCCTCCGCCTTGCCCGGTCCCCAGGCCAGCACGGCGGCGGGGTCACCGCCCCAGATCGCCTCGGCCACCGGCGCATCCAGATAGGCGGCGGTCATCGCGCAGCCATTGCCCTGGCAGACGCACCAGGCCGTGCTGCCGTCGTGGCGGGCCAGCGCCTCGATCACCTCGAAAAAGGCCGGGAGCGCCATCTCCTCGCCGCCGGCGTCAACCGGCAGCAACAGGCGGAACAGCCGCGCCTCGTGCAGCGCGGCCATCGCCGCCGCGGTCAGCCTGCGGGCCTTGTCGGCTTCGGGCGCGGCGGCTTCCAGCACCGGCCCGAGCGCGGCGACGCGGTCCAGCCACGGCGCCGCGCCGGCGTCGTCGGCCGCGACGGTCGCTGCGGCGCCGCTGCGGGCGAGCACGTCATTCATCGCCGATCCTCCCTGCCGCGCGGTCGCGGCACTCGGCCGAACTTCCTGCGGATTATGCCGGCCTGTCGCGCCCGTGTCACGGCCGCGCGGGCAGCCGGGCGAGGTCGTCCGGCGTGTCGAGGTCGAAGGCGAGCCCGGCCCGATGCACCGTGCGGACAGGCAGGTGCGCGCGCCGCGCTTCGGCCAGATGGGCGCGGAACGACCCGGTGCCGAAGCGGAACGGGATCGCGGCCGCCGGGCGCAGCAAAAGCGCGTTGGTGCCGGACCCGGCCGCGTCCGGCGCGATGACCATCGCCCGTGCCCGCCTCGCGCGCGCCGCCAGCGCAGCGATGTCCGCCGCACCCACCAGCGGCAGATCGGCGGGCAGGACCAGGACCGAATCCGCCCCCTGCATCAGCGCGAGCGCCCGCGCGTCGTCCAGCGCGAAGTTGAGCCCGCCGCCCGGCGGCTCGCGCAGCGCCGTCGCGCCACGCGCGACGGCCCAGGCGAGCGCCTCGTCATCCGGGCTGACGACGATAACGCCCGAAACGTCGCGCGCGGCGAAGGCCGCCTCCAGCACCCGGTCGGCCAGAAGCGCGTTGAGCGCCGCGCGCCCCGCATCGTCGAGCGCGTCCTGCAGCCGCGTCTTGCCGTCCTTCAGCCCCTTCACCGGGATCAGCGCGAACAGGTTCACGGCGCCCGCCTTTCGATCCCGCGCGCGAAGCCCAGCACGGCCTCCGCCAACGCGCGTTCGTCGCCCGCGTCGCGCATGAGGGTCGGCGCGGCGAGAACGCGCACGCCGCCGGCCTCGATCCCCGCGACGTCGGCGGCATCGGCGGCATCGATCACGATCCCGTCGAGCAGCGCCCCGTACTGCGCGGCGATGCCGGCGGAGGAAACCGGGACGCCGAGCTCCGCCATCATCTTCGCCGCCGGGCCCTTCACCGCCGCGCCGCCGAGGATAGGCGAGACCGCGACCAGCGGCACGCGGCGCGCCGCCAGCGCATCGGCGAGGGCGGGCATGGCGAGCATCGGGCCGATGCTGACGAACGGGTTGGACGGGCAGAGCACGATGGCTTCCAGCGCGGGGTCGGCCAGCGCGGCGGCCAGGGCCGGGGCCGGCACGGCGCGGTCCGCGCCCTCGAACGCGAAGCCGGTCACGACGGGTTCGCAGCGCAGGCGGACGAAATAGTGCTGGAACGGCAGCGCGCCCTCCGGCGTTTCCACCCAGGTGCGCACCGGATCGTCGCTCATCGGCGCGATGCGGTGCGCCACCCCAAGCGCGGCAGCCAGCGCGGCGGTGGCCTGCGACAGCGTCTCGCCCGCGACCAGCCGGCGCGTGCGCTCGACATGGGTGGCGAGGTCGCGGTCGCCGAGGCTGAACCAATCCTCGCCGCCGAGCCGCGCGAGCGCGTCCATGAAGGCCCAGCTCTCGTCCGCCAGACCCCAGCCGCGCACGGCATCGTTGAGCCCGGCGAGCTTGTACATCACCGAATCGAGGTCGGGCGCGATATGCAGCCCCAGATGCTCGAAATCGTCGCCGGTATTGACCGCGACGAGCAGGTCGTCGGGCGAGAGGATTCGGGCGAGCCCATGGGCGAGCTTGGCCCCGCCGACGCCGCCGGCCAGCGCGACGATCATCGCGCGCCCGCGCGTCTTGCGATTTCGGCGAGCCCCTTGCGCCCGCGCGGGCGCGGCGGCGGGCCGGACGCACGGCCGAGCGTGATCAGCGCCTGCGGCTCCCATCCGGCGGGCAGGTCGAGCGTGGCGGCGACGGTCTCGGGACAGAACAGCGGCGCGCACATCCAGCAGGCGGCGAGCCCGTCCGCCTCCGCCGCCAGCAGCAGGTTCTGCGCCGCCATAGCCACCGACTGCGCCGCCATCGCGCGCTCCGCCGCGTTACGGCGCGGATCGGGATAGGCGTCCATGTCCTCCAGCGTCAGGCAGACGACGACGAGGGCGGGCGCGCCCGCGATGCGGGCGTGGGAGCGGGCGACGTCGCGCTCGATATCGGCGGCGGCGTCGCCGTCGCGCAGCCGGTCCGCGCGCAGCCGATCGCCCATCGCACGGGCGAGGCGGTCCTTGTCCGCGCCGTCGGTGACGCGGGCGAAGCGCCAGGGCTGGCGGTTATGCGCGGAGGGGGCGAGCCGCGCGGCCTCGAACAGCCGGTCGAGCATGGCGTCCGTCACCGGCGCGGATGCGTAGCGCCGCACCGAGCGGCGCGCCCGCAGCAGCCGCATCAGGGACTCGTACAGCCAGCCCGGCGCCGCGCCGTCCATCGGCTAGCGGAACAGGTCGAGCGCGCGGTCGCGCACGAGGTCGCGGGCGGCGCCTCCGGCAGGCGCATAGGGCACGCCGCGGATCAGCACCACAGGGCAGCCCTCGTCCGCCTGGCCCATCACCAGCGAGGCGGCGGCGGCAAGCTCGTCCGCCAGACCGATCTGCGTCGCCTTCAACGGCCGGTCGAACAGGTCGGGCCGGCCGTTGAGGTCCATCAGCGCAGCGATGCCGGCCGCCCCCAGCGCCGCGCCCACCGTACCAACGCGCCAGGCGCGGCCGAGGCTGTCGTTGACGACCACCCCGACGGAAACGCCGGCGCGCGCGCGCAACGCCTCGCGCAGCCGGACGCAGGAGGCGTCCGCGTCCTCCGGCAGCAGCAGCACGCGTTCGCCGCCTTCTGCGCCGGGCTCGACATTGGAGGCGTCGATCCCGGCATTGGCCAGCACCGCGCCGCAGCGATGCTCCACCACCAGCACGCCGGGGCGGTAGCGCACCACCTCGCGCGCCTCCGACAGGATCAGATGGACGAGGCGGGGGTCCTTCTCGGTCTCGGCGGCGAGACGCAGGGCCTCGTCCGACGGCGTCACGGTCGCCAGGTCGACGATGCGGCCTTCCGATTTGGAGACGATCTTCTGGGCCAGCACCAGCACGTCGCCCGGGCCCATCCCCTGGGCCGCCGCCAGCCCGGCCAGCATGCCGGCGAGGTCGTCGCCGGGCCTGTCCGGCGGCGGGGCGGGTCGCGTCGCGGCGGGGCAGGTCCATCTCAGCCGTCCTCGCGCCGGGGCACGCCGGTGATGCGGATGCCCGCGCCGGCGATCTTGTAGGCCCGGTTGATGGAGATCAGGACGGAGGTCAGCGCCTCGGCCGCCGCGGAGTTGGCGAGAGGCCCGGCATGCCAGCCGCGCATGCCGGCAGCTTCCGCCAGGCCGATGACGATCTCGCGCGCCGCCCTGTCGTCGCCGCAGACCAGCACGTCGCAGTCGATCTCGTGATCGGGCTCCGCCAGATGGGCGGAGGCGATGTTCTGGAACGCCGAAACCACGCGCACGCCCTCGCCCAGCATCTCCTGCGCGGCAACGACCGCCGAGCCGCAGGGCGGGAGCTGGACGGTGCCGACCCTGGGCGGCTTCAGCGGCGCGGTGACGTCCACCAGGATCTTGCCCTGCACTTGCGCACGGATGGTCTCCAGCGTCGGCGCCTGCGCGGAAAGCGGCACGGCGAGCACCGCGATGTGGCAGGATTCGGCCGCGTCGGCGTTCTCCATCCCGCACAGGGTCGGATCGTCGGTGCGCGGCCGCGCCATGCGGCGGGCGACCTCCGCCGCGTCCAGCGAATCGTCGATACCGGCGCCGAAGGCGCGGGCCCGCGCCTCGATCTCGGCGGCGGCGTCCTCGGCCCGGGCGGCGTCGCGCGAGCCGACGATGACGGGGTAGCCCGCCAGCGCCCAGCGCAGCGCGAGCCCGGAGCCTTCGGCCCCGGTGCCGCCGATCACGGCGATGGTGGGAAGCGGATCGGTCATGGCGGGTCCTTCCCTGCGCTATTCGGCGGCGGCGCCGTAGACGGGCGCGGCCAGCGGCGCGGCGGCGAAGGCGGCGGCGCGGCGTTCCCCCGCCACGTCGCGATAGAGCGTGTCGCGGCGGCGCGGCGTGCGCCCGCAGGCGGCGATCAGCGATTCCATCGCCGCGGCGTCGAGCTCCTGCCCGTGCACGGTGCCCGCGGCGCGCGAGATGCTTTCGTTCATCAGCGTGCCGCCGAGATCGTTGACTCCCGCGTCGAGGCAGGCGCGCGCGCCCTCGACCCCCATCTTGACCCAGGACACCTGGATGTTGGGGATCAGCGGGTGCAGCGCAAGCTTTGCCACCGCATGCATCAGCACCGCCTCGCGCCAGCTCGGCCCGCGCCGGGCGCGGCCCTTCAGGTAGACGGGCGTTTCCATGTGGACGAAGGGCAGCGGCACGAACTCGGTGAAGCCGCCTGTGCGCCGCTGCAACGCGCGTAAGTGATTCAGGTGCCGCGCCCAGGAGGCCGAATTTTCCAGATGGCCGAACATGATCGTCGCCGTGGTCGGCAGGTCCAGATCGTGCGCTGCCTCGATCACGGAAAGCCATTCGCCGGTGGAGAGCTTGTCGGGGCAGAGCGCGGCGCGCACGTCGTCGTCGAGGATCTCCGCCGCCGTGCCGGGCAGCGAGCCCAGCCCCGCCGCCTTCAGCCGGGCGAGGTAGTCGGGAACGGCGAGGCCCAGCGTCGCCGCGCCCTGCGTCACTTCCAGCGGCGAGAAGGCGTGCACATGCATATCGGGCGCCGCGTCCTTCACGGCGCGCAGGATCGAGAGATAGGTGTCGCCGGTGTAGCTCGGATGGATGCCGCCCTGCATGCAGACCTCGGTCGCGCCGCGGTCCCAGGCCTCGACCGCGCGTCGCGCGATCTCGTCGAGGGAGAGCATGTAGGGCGTCTCGCGCAGGTTGTCGCGCACCCGGCCCTTGGAGAAGGCGCAGAACCGGCAGCCATAGGTGCAGATGTTGGTGTAGTTGATGTTGCGGTTGACGGCGTAGGTCACGACGTCGCCCGCTGTCGCCCCGCGCAGCGCGTCGGCGGCGGCGCAGACGGCGTCGAAATCCGGCCCGCGCGCGCGGAACAGCGTTTCGATGTCGGCGTCCGGCAAGCCGTCGCCCGCCCCGGCCGCGGCGAGGATATCCGCGATTTTCGGATCGACCGGGCGTGGATGGTGCGCGGCCACGGGCGGCGGCTCGGCATTACCGACGGCCCAGCGTTCGGTGCGGGCGAGGCCATCGGCATCCATCGCGTGACGCACGGAGGGGACCAGCCGCGCGTCGACCCAGCGGTCCGCGTCCTGCGCGAAGGGCGGATGGATGGCGAGGCGTTCGACCAGCGTCTTGCCGGCGGCGGCGGTCGCGGCGGCGAGGCGCTCGATCTCCGGCCACGGGGCTTCCGGATTGACGTGGTCGGGGGTGACGGGGGAGACGCCGCCCCAGTCGCTGATGCCGGCGCCGATCAGCGCCGCCTCCGCGCCGGGGCTTAGATTGGGCGGGCACTGGATCGCCATGCCGGGGCCGAAGATCAGCCGCGCGGCGGCGACGGTCCGGACCAGGTCATCCAGCGTGGGCTCCGCCGCACCCGTCATCTTCGTGCCCGGCTTGGCGCGGAAGTTCTGGACGATGATTTCCTGGATATGACCGTGCGCGGCATGGGCATCGCGCAGCGCGAACAGAGCGTCCAGCCGTTCCGCCCGCGTCTCGCCGATGCCGATCAGGATGCCGCTGGTCAGCGGCACGGCCGCGCGACCTGCCGCGTCGACGGTCGCCAGCCGGACGGGAGGCGCCTTGTCGGGCGAGCCGAAATGCGGCCCGCCGCGGCGGCACAGCCGTTCGCTGGCGCTTTCCAGCATGATGCCCTGCGAGACCGAGACGGCGCGAAGCTGCGCGATCTCCGCCGCCGTCAGCGCGCCGGGATTGGCATGGGGCAGCAGCCCGGTTTCGTGGAACACCAGATCGGCCATCGCCGCCAGGTAGTCGATTGTGGTGGCATAGCCGAGCGCGGAAAGCGCGTCGCGCGCCGCCGCGTAACGCCGCTCCGGCCGGTCGCCGAGCGTGAACAGCGCTTCCCGGCAGCCGACGCGGGCGCCGGTTTCGGCGATGGCGAGCACCCGGTCGGGCGACAGATACGCTGCCTCGCCCTTTCGCGGGGGGCGGGCGAAGGTGCAGTAATGGCAGACGTCGCGGCAAAGATGGGTGAGCGGGATGAACACCTTGCGCGAATAGCTGACCAGCGGGCCGAACCCGGCATCGCGCAGGGTCGCCGCCTCCGCCGTCAGCTCCGCCGTCGGCGCGGACAGCAGCCGGGCGCGGAGCGCCGAATCCGGCAGGTCGCGCGTCGCAGGTGGTCGGGGGCTCGCCAAGGGTTCGACGATCGCGTTTAAGGAGTGGCGGAAATGCCGAGACAATACCGCCTCATCGGGGCGAAGCAAAGGCCGTCGCGGATGTCCGGAGAGCGGTCGGGGGCGAAATGACGGGTTCCGGCCGCGGGCGAGGCGCGCTAGAAACCGGGCCCGGTGTGGTAGAAGGTCCCGCCGCCGGACGGGCGGATACGGGATGCGGAGCAGCAGGTTCATGGTTCAGAAGGTTTTGATTGCCGGCGCGGGCATCGGCGGGCTGACGGCGGCGAGCTGCCTGCTGAAGGCGGGGTACGACGTCGAGCTCTACGAGCAGGCGCCGGCGCTGGGCGAAGTCGGCGCGGGCATCCAGATGAGCGCCAACGCGATGCATGTGCTGAACCACCTGGATCTGGGCGAGCGGATCGCGAAGGTCGCGGTGCGCCCCGGCGCCTACGTATTCCGCACCTTCGACACGGGCGAGGAGATCAGCCGGTTCTCGCTGGCCGAGGAGCACGAAAAGCTGCACGGCGCGCCCTACTACCAGCTGCACCGCGCCGATTTCCACGAGCTGCTGGCGGCACGGGCGCGGGAACTGAAGCCGGACGTGGTGCGGCTGAACCATACGGTCACCGGGTTCGACGAGGACGGGGACGGGGTGACGCTGCATTTCGCCGACGGCAGATCCGCGCGCGGCGACGTGCTGGTCGGCGCGGACGGGGTGAAATCCGCCGTGCGCCGCCAGATCGCGGGCGACGCGCCGGCGACCTATACCGGCGACTGCGCCTGGCGCATCACCCTGCCGGTGGAGGACCTGCCGAAGGACTTCCTGCCGCCGGTGATGTCGGTCTTCATGGGGCCGGGGGCGCATGTCGTCTGCTACTACCTGCGGGCGGGGAAGCTGCTCAACTTCGTCGGGCTGGTGGAGACCGACGAGGTGTCGGAGGAAAGCTGGACCGCGAAATTCCCGTGGGAGAAGCTGAAGGCCGATTTCGAGGGCTGGCACGAGACCATCCAGACCATCGTCGACACGGTCGATCACGACAAGTGCTTCCGCTGGTCGCTGCATTACCGCCCGCCCATCGAGAGCTGGAGCACGGCCCGCGCGACCCTGCTGGGCGATTCGGCGCATGCCACCCTGCCCTACCTGGCGCAGGGCGCCTGCATGGCGATCGAGGACGGCGCGGTGCTGGCCCGCGCGCTGGGCATGACCGATACGGTGGAGGACGCGCTGCAGCTTTACGAGCGGAACCGGATCGGGCGGACGGCCCGCATCGTCCGCCAGTCCGATGCCAACCGTGTGCTGTTCCACATGGAGAGCATGGAGGCGATCCGCGCCCGCTTCGCCAATGTCGACGAGGGGGCGGACCGCAACACCTGGCTGTATTCCTACAACCCGCTGACGGTCGAGCTGAGCTGAGGACGGATGCGCGCACCCAGACCCGGACCCGCAACCGCCGCCGCGCCCCGCAACCTGATCACCGCGGAAGGGCTCGCCCGGATGCAGGAGGAACTGCGCCAGCTGCGCCGGGTGGAGCGGCCGAAGGTGGTGGAGATCGTGTCATGGGCGGCGGGCAACGGCGACCGGTCCGAGAACGGCGACTACATCTACGGCAAGAAGCGGCTGCGCGAGATCGACAGCCGCATGCGGCATCTGCTGAAACGGATCGAGATCGCCGAGGTGGTGGACCCGAACGCGCAGACCAACCGCGACCAGGTGTTCTTCGGCGCGACCGTCACCTATGTCGACCGGCACGACGCGGAACGCACCGTCCGCATCCTCGGCATCGACGAGGCCCGCATCGACGAGGGCGAGGTGAGCTGGATCTCGCCGGTCGCCCGCGCCCTGATGCGCGCCCGCGAAGGCGACGTCGTCACCGTCCGCACGCCCCAGGGCGAGGACCGGATCGAGGTGCTGGAGATCCGCTACCCCGATGGGTGAGGGTTCGCGCGGGCGGCCCGAGGACAGGCTCCGGCCGCTGCTGTCCGGTTTAAACTCGCCTCACTCATCGTCATGGTCGGCCTTCGCCGACCGTGACGGCGTGAAGGAAGAAGCGGGTATCCCCTACCCCACGAACCGGGTCAGCCAGAGGGAGAGGCCGGGGAGGTAGGTGACGAGGCCGAGGGCGACGAGGTTGAGGAGGATGAAGGGGACCAGCCCGGGATAGATCGTCTTCAGCGGCGCCTTGAACATCGCCTGGGCGACGAAGATGTTGAGCCCGAAGGGCGGGGTGAACATGCCGATGGCGAGGTTCACCGTCATGACGATGCCGAAATGGATCAGGTCGATCCCCATCGCCTGCATCACCGGCACCAGCAGCGGGGTCAGCACCAGGATCGCCGAGTTGGGATCGAGCACGCAGCCGACGGCCAGCAGCAACAGGTTCACCATCAGCAGCACCATCCAGGGCGAGAGCTGCAGCCCGGTGAGCCAGGCCACCATCTCCTGCGGCAGGCCGCTGACGGTCAGCAGCCAGGAGAACACCCCGGCGGCGGCGACGATGATCAGCACCTGGGCGGTCAGGTACATCGAGCTGACGGCGACGTCCCAGATGCCGGCCCAGGTGATGTCGCGGTAGATGTAGCGCGTGACAAGGATCGCGTAGACGCAGGCGACGCCCGCGGCCTCGGTCGGCGCCATCACCCCGGCATAGATGCCGCCGAGCACGATCCCCGGCATGCCGAGCGCCCAGACGCCGTCGCGCGTGGCACGGAGGAAGACCGCGCCGTCGAACCGACGGGCCTCGCGGATGCCGCGGCGGGCGGCGTAGACGTAGACGTAACCCGCGGTCAGCGCGGCGATCAGCAGGCCGGGGATGACGCCGGCGACGAAGAGCAGCGCCACCGACTGCTCCGCCGCCGCGCCGTAAAGGATCATCGCGATGGAGGGCGGGATGACCACGGCGATGCCGCCCGACGATGTCAGCAGCCCGTTGGCGAAGCGGTCGCCGTACCCGGCCGCGCGCAGCGGGTCGTAGAGCAGCCGCCCGAGCGCGGCCACCGTGGCGGGGGCCGAGCCCGACAGCGCGCCGAACACGGTGCAGGCCCCGACCGTGGTGAGGCCGAGCGAGCCGCGCACCCCGCCCGCCGCCGCCAGCACCCAGTCGACGATGCGGCGCGACATGCCGCCGCGACCCATCAGTTCGCCCGCGAACAGGAAGAACGGCACCGCGATCAGCGCGAACTTGTCGACGCTGCCGAACATGGTGAGGTGGAGCTGGGTCGCCGGCACCCCCATGACGAACAGCACCAGTATCGCCGAGGTGGCGAGCAGGATCAGGAACACCGGGAAGCCGAGCGCGAGCAGGGCGAGCGGCATCACCGCCATGATCCAGATCACGGACGGGCCCTCACGCCGCGCCGTCCTTTCCGCCGGGCGCCGGGGCCCCGTCGCCCTGCCCGCCGACGTAGTCCTTCACCACGTCGGCGACCTCCGTCCCCAGCGTGCCGGCGACATGGGCGCGGAAGCGCACGGCGACGCAGACGAACATCAGCGCGAAGCCGATCAGGAGCGCCGAATGGGGGATCACCATCGGCACGCCGGCGGTGGTGCTGGTCTGCCCCAGCCCGGCAAAGAGCGTGACGGCCTCCCAGCTCTGCACCGTCACCAGCCCGGTGACGGCGAGGAACCCGGCGGCGGCGATGAAGTTGACCGCCTCGCGCCACGGGCTGGGGATGGCGGCGGCCAGCAGGTCCATCCGTAGGTGCCGCCCGTCCCAGGTGACCAGCACGGCGCCGATGAACACGCACCAGATCATGATGAAGATCATCGCCTCCTCCGCCCACACGATGGGGGAGAAGAAGACGTAGCGGCCGACGACATTGGCGAAGTTGATGGCGATGGAGACGAGGATCAGCGCCGCGACGACGAAGCGCGGCACCGCCATGACGCGCGCCATCGCGCGCTCCGCCGCGCCCGGCACCCGCCCGCCTCCGCCGCCTTCGCCCTCGCTCATGGACCGAGCATGGCACGGAAGCCGCACCCCGCCAAGCGGGAGCGCGGGGCCGGCGCGGCGGCGTGCGGGGGCCGGACGGGCCACATCTATCGTTTGCGCCGGGCCCCGCGCCTGCGGTACTCTGCGCCCCGCTCGTCACGCGGCATGCACCCGTAGCTCAGCTGGATAGAGCGCTGCCCTCCGAAGGCAGAGGTCACAGGTTCGAATCCTGTCGGGTGCGCCACCTAACTAACTGCATAATATACAAAAAATCAGAACGCGGCAGCGTGCCGCGTGATGAGGTCTGCGCTTGGGGCACCCCGGGGGCACCCGAACGCTGAAGTTCGACACGCCTTGCCGCTCGCCGGCTGAAACACGTCGGGGGTCCCAGCGCCGGTGACGGGTCCCCCTGCATCTATTCTTGTGCCTCCTGGCACTGGTGCTTCATCTGCATGCGGCGCACCCGCTTGGAGATCGGATCGGGGCCGCTTCAGGCGTTCAGCATGGATCGATCAGCGCATGGCCGGATTCGGCCACGACCTGACGGCCGTTCACTTTCATCGTGACCCCGCGCGCCGGCAGATATGAGACTGTGACGATATCGCCGGCCGAGAGCGCCCGGTAGTGCCGCTTCACCAAGCCAAAGGGGTCGCGCGCCAATTCCTCGCGTAAAACCTCGCGATATTCTTCCGGAATGCGGTCGGGATTCCAGCCCGCGTCGCGAATGTAGAGCCTGATCAGCTTCGGCTCGCCGCGACCGTCTGCGCGTCGCTTTCGCGCCACCGGTAGCCATAGCCGGGATAGTTCTCGATCAGCTCGAAC
>WHUE01000053.1:0-15209 GCA_009377375.1 Alphaproteobacteria bacterium
GATCGCATGGGCGTGCGGGCTGCGCAGCACCTTGCCCACCAGCATGCCGGGCAGGAACAGATCGGCGCCGAACCGCGCCTTGCCGGTTACCTTGTCCAGCCCGTCATGCTTGACCGGGTTGGTGCCGACGATCTTCAGCGCGCGATCGGGATTGAAACCGCTTTCTTCAAGGATGGTCGCCATGGTCAGGCTCCTCTCATTTCCTCAGCCGCCGCCATCACGGAGCGGATGATCTTGTCATAGCCGGTGCAGCGGCACAGGTTCCCCGCCAGCCAGTAGCGGATCTCGGTTTCCGTGGGGTCCGGGTTGCGTTCCAGCAGCGCCCGGGCGGCGATCAGGATGCCCGGCGTGCAGATGCCGCATTGCAGCCCGTTCAGCTCCAGGAAGTTGCGCTGGAGGGGGTGCAGGTTGTTCTCGGTCGCCATACCCTCGATGGTGTCCACCGACCTGCCATCGGCCTCCATCGCCAGCACCAGGCAGGAGCACACCAGCTTGCCGTCCAGCATCACGCTGCACGCGCCGCAATCGCCGGTGGAGCAGCCTTCCTTCGTGCCGGTCAGCTCCAGCTCGTTGCGCAGCAGGTCGACGAGGGTCTGGCCCGGCTCGCACAGCGCCTCGTACTCGTCGCCGTTGACCGTGACCGTTACGTGAGCCTTCTTCGCCATCAGTTCCCCCTCGCGCGCTGCAGCGCCGTTTCCGCCGCCCGGCGCGCGATCACGCCGGCGGTCTTGATGCGGTATTCCTTCGTGCCGCGCTTGTCGCTGATCGGCTTGCAGGCGGCGCGGCAGGCCTCGGCCATCCGCTCCAGCGCCGCGTCGTCGACCTTCGTGCCGACCAGCGCATCCGCCGCGTCCTTCACCAGCAGCGGCGTCGGCGCGATCGCGCCGAGCGAGACGCGGGCCGCCGTGCAGACGCCGCCGTCGTCCAGCGTCAGGCTGACGCCCGCGCCGACCACCGCGATGTCCATCTCGGTCCGCGGCGTCAGACGCAGGTAGCAGTCGCCGGAATGGGGCGGCCGCTTCGGGAAGCGGAACGAGACGATCATCTCGCCCTTCTTCAGCGAGGTCCTGCGCGGCCCGGTGATGATCTCCTCCACCGGCGCCTCGCGCAGCCCGCCGGGGCCGACGATGCTGGCCAGCGCGCCGGCGGCGATGATCGGCGGCACGCTGTCGGCGGCCGGCGACGCGTTGCACAAATTGCCGCCGATGCTGGCCCGGCCCTTCACTTGGACGGAGCCGATCAGGTTGACGCCCTCGATCACGCCCGGCCAGACGGCGCGGAACTTCGCGTGGTCCACCAGCTCCATCGCCGGGGTCGCGGCGCCGACGCGGAAGCCGCCCTCCTCTTCCCTGATGCCCTTCAGCTCCGGAATCCGCTTGATATCGACCAGCAGCTTCGGCGCGATGATCTCGGAATGGAGCAGCACCAGCACGTCGGTTCCGCCCGCGAGCACATGCCCGCCGTCCCCCGCCCCGGCCAGCAGCGCGACCGCCGCATCCAGGGTTTCTGGGGATTCGTAACGCAGATCGGTCATATTCGATGCTCCCTGATCCTGCTTGTTATCGTTTCGTTTGGGGGATCATGGACCAAATCCGACTGCATGGGGAGTCCCCTTGCGCATTTCAGGGACTTTCCCGGCGCGGCCATGTGACAACGCCCGGACCATGGGATAGCGTGCGCCGATCAGGGGGACGGGAGCCGATGACGCTCTTTCTGGACGAGACATGCGTCGCCGGTCTGGTTGGCATGGACGACGCGCTGGCGGCGGTGGAGGAGGTCTTCCGCGAGGCCGGGCGCGGCGGCGTGACCAACGTGCCGCGGCTGCGCGTGCCGCTGTCGGATGGCACGCTGCGCATCACCGCGGCGGTGCTGAACTATCGCGGCTATTACGGGGTGAAGGTGTCCAGCACCACCATATTCGAATCCGGCGCGGGGCGGGTGTTCAGCCTGTACAGGGAGGCGACGGGCGAGCTCTGCGCCGTCGTGCAGGTGTTCGGCATGGGCGCGCTGCGCACGGGCGCCGCCAGCGGCGTGGCGACCAGGCATCTGGCGAGGGAGGACGCATCCGTGCTGGCCGTGATCGGCACGGGCCGGCAGGCGGAGACCCAGGTCGAGGCCGTCTGCGCCGTGCGGCCGATACAGGACATCCGCGTGTTCTCGCGCTCGCCGGAGAACCGCGCGGCGTTCTGCGCGACGCTGGCGGCGAAGGGGCTGGCGGCGGCGCCGGCCACCAGCGCCGAGACGGCCGTTCGCGACGCCGACGTGATCGTGACCGCGACCACGGCGACCGCGCCGGTGCTGCTGGGGGCGTGGATCGCGCCAGGGGCGCATATCAACGCCGTCGGCGCCAATTTCGAGCACAGGCGCGAGCTGGACAGCGCCGCCGTCGCCCGCTGCGCCGTGATCTGCACCGACGACGTCGAGCAGGTGCGATACGAGGCCACCGACCTCGCCGCGCCGGTCGCGGAAGGCGCGCTCGCCTGGGACCGCGTGCATCCGCTGGGCGCCATCGTCGCCGGCACGGTCTCCGGACGGACATCGAGGGACGACATCACGATGTTCAAGTCGCTCGGCGTTGCCATCGAGGACGTGGCGCTGGCGGCCCGTGCCTACGAGAAAGCCTTGCGCGCGGGGGCCGGTGTGACGCTCCCTGACCTCGCCGGCTGAAAAGGGAGAAGGACCATGCCGCGCATCCCCTTCGTCGCCGCCGAGGACGAGCCGGAGGAATTGCGTCCGGTCTTCGAGCAGCTCCGCGCCACGCGGGGCCGCGTGCCGGGCATGTACCGCACGCTGGCGCACCAGCCCGCCGTGCTGGCCGCGCACCGGGGCTATTTCCACGCGGCGCTGGATTCCGGCGTGCTGCCGCGCCCGTTCAAGGAGAAGATCGCCTTCAAGGTCGCCCGCCTGCGCGGCTCCGCCTACTCCACCGGCTCGCACCGCGCCTACGCCCTGAAACACGGGGTTCCGGCAAGCGAGATAGAGGCTATCGACGCGGGGGACTATTCGGGGCTGCCCGAGGCCGAGCGCGCGGCGCTGGCATTCGCCGAGGCGATGGTGAACGGGCGCGGCGCGGTGCCGGACGCCGCGTTCGCGCCGGTGCGCGCGCATTTCTCGCCGGCGGAGATCGTCGAGATCGCGGCGCTGGTCGGCATCATGGAGCTGGCGAGTTCGCTGTCGGCGGTATTCGAATTGCAGCCCGACTGAAACGAGGAGCGGAGAAAGACATGGATTCGAACGACGTGCTGGCGGAGAAGCTGAACACCGCCTGGAAGTTCTTCTACCGGCGGGGCTATATCGACGGGTTCGGCCATGTCAGCGCGCGCACCGCCGATCCCAACCGCATCCTGCTGGCGCGGCACAACCTGGAGGAGGATTCGACGCCGGACGATTTCGTGTTGTGCGACCTGGACGGCAATTCCATCGGGCACGACAGGCCGCTGCCGGGCGAGGGGCCGATCCATTTCGACATCATGAAGGCGCGGCCGGACGTCGGCGCGGTGGCGCATTTCCACGTCCACCACGCCACCAGCTTCGGCATGTGCGACGTGCCGCTGAAGCCGACCTATTTCCTCGCCTCCATCTTCCGCTCCGGCGTGCCGGTGCACCCGGTTCGCGCCTCATCAGCGACCGGCAACGCGGCGCGGAGATGGTGAAGACGCTCGGCCCGCACCGCGCCATCATCCTGAAGGCGCACGGCATCGTCGTCGTCGGCAGGACGGTCGAGGACATGACGGCGGCGACCTACATCCTGGAGGACAACGCGCGGCGCGCCTTCATCTCGGCCACGCTCGGCAAGCTGGAATTCCTGAGCGACGCGGCGATGGAGGAGATCGAGACCGAGCTCGTCGCGTCCGGCGGCCCCTTCCGCCGCATCTGGCGGCTCTGCGAGATCGAGGCGGCGAAGGCGGGGACGTAGCGGGGGTAGGAGCGGCGCGGCAGAGACCGCCTCCTCACCCTGTCCCTCTCCTCAAGGAGGAGAGGGAACGCAGCCGAATTTCCGGAACATTGGTCTGGGTCCCCTCTCCTCTCTGAGGAGAGGGACAGGGTGAGGAGGCCGACTCTCCGCCTAAAGCCCCAGCACGCGCTCGGCGTTGCCGTGGAAGATCTTTTCCATCACCTCGGGCTTGTAGCCGAGTTCGTCCCACTCGCGGAAGATGCGGTCGTAGGGCAGGCTGGGGTAGTCGCTGCCGAACATCACCTTGTCCTGCAGCCGGGCGCGGATATCGACCTTGAGCTGTGCCGGGAAGTGTTTCGGCGCCCAGCCGGACAGCTCCCAGAACACGTTGCCCTTGTGCAGCGCCACGGCCGTCATCTCGTCCACCCAGGGCCAGCCGGGATGGGCGGCGACGATGGTCAGGGACGGGAAGTCGGCCGCCAGCCCGTCGATGGCGGCGGGGTGCGCGTGGCGGATCTTCGCCCCCATCCCGCCCGGCATGCCCGCCCCCATCCCGGTGGTGCCGACATCGATCATCACCGGCACGGCGAGTGCGGCGATCGCCTCCCACAGAGGGTAGAGCTGGCGGTCGTTGACCGCGAAATGGCCCATGATCGGATGGAAGTGGAACCCCATCATGCCGAGATCCTCCACCGCGTGGCGGGCCTCCGCGATGGCGGCCTCGCCCTTGAAGGGGTCGACCGCGCCCCAGGCCTGGACGATGCGGTCCGGGTGACGCTTCCACATCCCGGCGACGTAGTCGTTCGAGCAGGGCGGCGTCGCCACCGTGGTCTCCAGGTCGAGCGCGACCAGCACGGCGTCCACCCCCGCCTCCGCGAAGTCCCGCACTACCGCGTCCTCGTCCTTGGCGGTCCAGTGGCGGTCCCAGTATTCGGCCAGCGCCTTCACATACGGCCCCTGACAGTCGATCCAGGGCTGGGTGTTGGGATAGCAGTGCAGGTCGATGATGCGCATGGCGGGCGGGCTCTCAGTCCGTTCGGGCCTCGGCGGCCAGCCGTGCGGCGACCGCCTCGGCCAGCGATTTCTTCGACACCTTGCCGAAGGTGGAAAGCGGGAAGTCGTCCATCAGCTCCAGCCGCTCCGGCAGCTTGTGGCGGGCGAACTCCTTGCCCTCGAGGAAGCCGATCAGCGAGTCGAAATCCAGCGTGGCGCCCGCCTTCGGGATGACGCAGGCGCACATCTTCTCGCCCAGCACCGCGTCGGGCATGGCGACGCAGGCGACGTTCTGCACCGCCGGGTGCTGGAGGATCAGGTTCTCGATCTCCTCGGCGCTGATCTTCTCGCCGCCGCGGTTGATCACGTCCTTGATGCGGCCCTCGACCATGTAGTTGCCTGAGGGGTGCTGACGCATCAGGTCGCCGGAGCAGTAGAACCCGTCCGGCGTGAAGACTTTCGCGTTATGCTCGGCTGCGCCGTAATAGCCGCGCAGCGTATAGGGCCCGCGCACGCAGAGCTCGCCCACCTCGCCGAACGCGACCTCGCTGCCGTCCTCGCCAATGAGGCGCACCTCGTCATCCTCGCAGATCGGCCGGCCGACGGTTTCCAGCTGCACGTCCTCGGGATCGCCGGTACGGACGAACATCAGCGTGCCCTCCGACATGCCGAAATTCTCCTGCACGAAGACGGACGGGATCAGCGCCCGCGTCTTCAGCCGGATCTCGGGCTGCAGCCGCTGTCCGCCGCTCTGGATCATGCGCAGCGAAGAGAGGTCGTACTTGCCGATGTCGGGATCGTTGATCCAGCGGATCAACAGCGCAGGCACGACGTGGATATGCGTGACCCCGTGTTCCTGCACCAGCCTGAACACGTCGGCCGGCCGGGCGCTGGTGCTGAGCACGACCCGCGCGCCCCTGATCATGAACCCCTGAAGGCCCGGACAGGCCAGCGGCAGGTTGTGGCCGATGGGCAGCACCAGCAGCAGGCAGCTTTCCGGGGTAACCTCCGTCACGGTGGTGGCCAGGTTCGAGTTGAACCAGTAGTCGTTATGGGTGCGCGGGATCAGCTTCGGCACACCGGTGGTCCCGCCCGAAAGCTGGAAGACTGCCGGATCGGTGGGATCGATCCGGATGCCGTCCAGCACCGAGGCGTCGCAGCGCGGCTCGGCGTCCAGCAGCGCGCGGAAGGACAGGAAACCGGGCGGCGCCTCGCCCAGGATCGCCGCGTGCTCCAGGCACCGGCTCTCCCCCTGCACCCGGGCGATCGTCGGCGCGAACGCGAAATCCCGCGCGCGGTCCGGAGCGACGCACAGCTTCGCCTGCGCGATATGCGTGAACTGGCTGAGCTCGTGATAGCGGTGGGTGGCGAGCGCGCAGATCGGGATGGCGCCCAGCTTCTGCAGCGCGAAGTAGAGATACACGAACTCGATCACGTTCGGCAGCATCACCACCGCGCGGTCCAGCGGCCGAAGACCCAGATCCCACAGGTTGAGCGCCAGCCTCGTGGAGATCGCATCCAGCCCCGCATAGGTGACCCGCACGTCGCCGTCGATCGCCGCGACGCGGTCGGCGAACGGGGCGAATACGTGGTCGGCGAACTCGTCGCGCAGGCTGCGGTCGCGCCAGTAGCCCTTCGCGCGGTACGCCGCGGCGAAGTCCGGCGGGAATTTCACATGGCCGTCCAGCATGGCGCGGCGCTCAGGTCGAGGCCGCGAAGCCGCCGTCGACGACGACGATCTCGCCGGTGACGAAGCGGTTGGACACGATGAGGTTCACCGCGGTCTCCGCCACGTCCCCGGCGGTGACGCAGCGCTGCAGCGGCGTCATCTTCGCCCGGCGCTCCATCAGCCGGTCGTAGTTGTCGCCCAGCATGCGCTCCATCCAGTCGCCTTCCATCCAGCCCGGGGCGATGGCGTTCACCCGGATGTCGGGGCCGAGCGCCAGCGCCAGCGTCCTGGTCAGCGACACCACCGCCGCCTTGCTGGTGGAATAGGCCAGCGGCTGCGGACCGGGGCGCAGCCCGACGATGGAGGCGGTGTTGACGATGGCGCCCTTCGCCTCGCGCAGCAAGGGGGCGCAGGCGCGCGTCACCTGCACGATGCCGCGCACGTTGACCGCCAGCACGCGGTCCCACTCGTCCAGGTCGATGGCGTCGAGATCCCTGAACGGCGCCGTGCTGGTGATGCCGGCATTGTTGCACAGCGCGTCGAGCCGGCCGAAGGCGGACCGGACCTCCGCCGCCATCGCCTTCACCGCGGCATCGTCGGCCACGTCGCAGCCGATCACCACGGTCTTCGCGCCATGCGCCTCGCAGGCGGCGGCGGTCTCATACGCCGCATCCGCGCTGCGGCTGTAATTCACCGCCACGTCGTAGCCGGCGGCGGCCAGCGCGATCGCCTCGGCGCGGCCGATCCCGGTGGCCGAGCCTGTCACCAACGCGGCGGGTCTTGCGGCAGTCACGGTCGTCTCACCCTGTGTCGGCCCCTGTGCGGGACTATTTAAATGAACAAGTTCATTTTTTCAAGCCGAAGGACCGATCCCGTCGATGGCGACCCTGAGCGACCGGCGCAGCGCGGCCAGCCCGGCGGCCGGATCGGGCACATCGTCCAGCAGCCATTCGCGGATCTCCGCCTGGTAGACGGCGAACAGCACCCGCCCGATCACGGCCGCGTCCTCGGCGGACCGTATGCGGCCGCTTCGCGCCGCCCCCGCGCAGCGCTCCGCGATCCCGTCGATGACGCGGTGTCGGTTGCGCTGGAAGCGCTGGCCCTGCTCGCCGTGGACGAAGAAGGTCAGCTCGCGCAGCAGGTAGCGCGACAGCCGGGGCTGCTCGGCGAAGAAGCGGTAATAGGGATCGAAGATCGCGGCGAGTTCGTCGAGGAACGCCCCTTCCGCCGCCACGTCGGCGAAGGCGCGCGCGGTGATCGCCTCCAGCGCGTCGGTATAGAGCAGGAACAGCAGGTCGCGCTTGTCGCTGGCGTACAGGAACAGCGTGCCGAGCCCGACCCCGGCGCGGCGCGCGATCTCGCGCAGCGTGGCGTCGTCGAACCCCTTCTCCTCGAACGCCGCGCGCGCCGCCTCCCGGATGCGCTGCAGCTTGTCGATCTTGTTGCGCTCGCGCAAACCGGGCGCCGCCGTCTCCGCCATGATCGTCCCAACCGGCCCCGATGGCCGCCGGGCAAGCCTATGCCGCCGGGCGCCGGCCATCAAGAACCGGGGTAGCGGGCGGGCGCCGGATGCTCCTATGCTGGCGCCGACAACCGCGAGCGCAGGGAGATGGCCATGAGGCGCAGCACCGACCGTATCCTCACCACCCATGTCGGCAGCCTGCCGCGCCCGCCCGCGCTGCTGGAGGCCATGCGAAACGGGAAGCAGGGCAGCGTCGAGTACGAGACCGAGCTGTCGCGGGCGGTGACCGAGGTCGTGAAGAAGCAGGTCGATCTCGGGATCGACGTCGTCGACGACGGCGAATTCAGCAAACCGGGCTTCCGCATCTATGCCGACCAGCGGCTCAGCGGATACGAGGCGCGCCGGATGCCGCGCGTCTCGGTCTGGTCCGGCTCGCGCGAGGCGCTGGCGTTTCCGGAATTCTACGAGCCCGAGATGAAAGCCCAGGCGGGCGCGCTGGACCGGCTCTACGACCAGCTCACCTGCACCGGCCCCGTCGCCTACAAGGGCCAGGAGCTGGTGGCGCGCGACATCCGGAACCTGAAGGCGGCGGCCGAGGCGGCGGGGGCGGCGGAAGCCTTCATGCCCTCGATTTCGCCCGCCGACATCGCCGGCGCGCAGAAGAACGAGTACTACGCCAGCGACGACGAGTTCCTGTTCGCCGTCGCCGACGCGATGCATGAGGAATACAAGGCCATCGCGGATGCCGGGATCATCCTGCAGATCGACGACCCGCATCTGACCAGCCACTACCTGAAGAACCCGGAGATGAGCATGGCCGAATGCCAGGTCTGGGCCGAGAAGCAGGTGGAGGCGATCAACCACGCGCTGCGCGGAATCCCCGAGGACCGGGTGCGCTACCACACCTGCTACGGCATCAACATGGGCCCGCGCGTCCACGAGATGGATCTCGGCGACATCCTCGACATCGTGCTCAAGGTCAATGCCGGGGCCTATTCCTTCGAGGCGGCGAACCCGCGCCACGAGCACGAATGGGTGCTGTGGGAAGGCAGCCGCCTGCCCGACGGCAAGGCGATCATCCCGGGCGTCATCACCCATTCGTCGGTGGTGGTGGAACACCCGGAGCTGATCGCGCAGCGCATCGTCCGCTTCGCCAGTCTCGTCGGCCGCGAGAACGTCATAGCCGGCGGCGATTGCGGCTTCGGCACCCAGGCCTCCGCCACGCCGGAGGTCCACCCGACCATCGTCTGGGCCAAGTTCGAGGCCATGGGCAAGGGCGCGGCGCTGGCGACGAAGCAGCTCTGGGGCTAGAGAAAACAACGGGAGCGATACTCGGCATGGCCAGGAAACCGGCGCGCGGCGCCAAAAAAACCAGACCCGCCGCAAAGGCGAAACCGGACTACGAGAACATCAAGGTCAGCCGGCGCAGGGGCGCCTGCATGATCCAGTTCGACCGCCCGGACAAGCTGAACGCCATCAGCCCCGAGATGGCGGACGAGATCATCGACGCGCTGACCGCGGCGGAGATGGACCGCAGGGTGATCGCGGTGATCCTCTGCGGCGACGACCGGGCGTTCTGCGCCGGGGCCGATCTCAGCGCGATGCCGACCGACCCGTCCCTGCGCTTCGACCAGTACCGCGAGCGCTTCAACGTCACCCCCGGCCGGCAGCTCTACCGCACGCTCTGCTTCTACACCAAGCCGGTGATCAGCGCGGTGGAGGGCTACTGCCTCGGCGGCGGGTTCGAGTTGGCGCTGTGGGGCGATTTCATCGTGTCGGGCGAAGGCGGCAGCTTCGGCCTGCCGGAGGTCGCCCGCGGGCTGATCCCCGGCGGGGGCGGCACCCAGAACCTGCCGCGGCTGATCGGCCCGGCGCTGGCGAAGGAACTGATCTGGACGGCGCGCCGCATTCCGGCGACCGAGGCCAGGGAGTTCCGCATCGTCAACCACGTGGTGCCGAAGGGCGAGGCGCTGAAGAAGGCGCAGGAGATCGTCGAGACGATGGCGAGGAACGGCCCGCTCGGCCTGATGATGAGCAAGCAGGCGATCAACCGGGGGATCGACCAGAGCCGCTTCAACGGCTTCCTCGGCGAGGGCGACCTGTTCCACATGCTCTACTTCTCCGAGGACCGCACCGAGGGGCTGAAGGCCTTCGCCGAACGCCGCCCCGCGAAGTTCAAGGGCCAGTAAGACCCCCTCGGCGGCATCGCCGCGCACCGCCCGAAATGTCGGAAAATTTTACAGATTCGGTGGCGACATGCCGCCGCATGAGCGCCAGGCCATTGAATGCATTGCACTAATCCGGTTGGCACGGTTTTTGCATATCCCTGAACGGGGCCGTATCCGGCGTGGCCGGCACGGTCATCGGTGAAGGAGCAGAGCATCATGGGTCTGAAAAAGGTTTTCGCCATTGCCCTGGTCGTCGCATTTCCGACGGTCGCAAATGCCGTGACGCTGGTGACCACCAGCGATCCCGGCTACTACAACGACAGCATCGGCACCGTGCTGAACCTCACGAATGGCGGTGAGGCCGGTCCGTTTCCGGTCACCAACGATTCGACCCTGTCGTTTCCGACCGCCCCGGACCTGAGCGCGGCCAGCACGGCACTCGGCAACTGGCTGACCGAACCGGGCAATCTGAACGCGAACTGGAGCTTCGAGACCTCGATCCCGAACAACTGGACGCCGGGCAATGAGGTCGCGATCATCTATCAGTTCGACACGCTGAGCGCGACGAACGTGGTCGCCAGTTTCGGCGTCGACAACGGGATTTTCGTCTGGCTGGACGGCGCCTACCTCTTCGGCGCCCGCTCGGGCGGCGGCGCCTTCCCCGGGGAATACAGCCTGAACCTCGGCGATCTCGCGGCCGGAACGCATTACCTGCAGATCCTGCTGGAGGATCACGGCGGCTCCAACGGCTACGCGGTCAATATCACCGCCGACACATTCGTCCCTGCGCCGCCGGTCCCGGAACCGGGTATGCTGGCCCTGTTCGGCCTCGGCCTCGCGGGTATCGGCGTCGCCCGGCGCAGGCGCGCGGCCTGACACGCCATAAATTCACGGACCGGCGGGGCGGCGACCTCCACGGTCGCCGCCTTGCATTTCACCGGGTGGAGAATCCTCTCCCGGGCTAGACTGACCGCATGAGCGGCAACGCGCGCAGGCCTCCGAAACAGCGCCGCCGCCCGGCGATGACGCCGGAGCGGCTGCGCAATATCGCCGTCTACTACTGCCAGCGCTATGTCGTCTCCGGCGGCAAGCTGGCGGACTATCTCGAACGCCGGCTGCGGCGCGAGATGACGGAGGCGGAAGACCGCGCCGCGATGGCCGGGCGCATTCCCGAAATCGTCGAGAGCCTGTCCCGCACCGGGCTGGTCAACGACGGCGAGGCGGCTTCGGCGAAGCTGCGCGGCGCGCTGCGCGCCGGCTACGCGAAGGATGCCGCCGTCGGCATGGCCGCGCGCGGCGCGATGGTGGAGCGCGAGGCGGTGGCCGGCGCGCTGGACCGGGCGATGGCCGACACCGTGCCGGAGATCGCCGAGGCGGAGATGGACAGGACGGAAGAGGCCGCCGCGCTGGCCGACGCGGCGCTGCGCCGGGCGCGGCGCGGGCCGTACCGCAGCCGGGACGCGGACGAGAAGACGCAGCGCCGCGACGCCGACTGGCTGCGCCGCCGCGGCTTCCGCTACGACGCCGTCCGCAAGGCGATGCGGCTGGACGGCGAAGACTTCGATGGCGATTCCGGCGCCGGCTGACGTTCCCGCTCCGGGCGGCGACGTCTTCGGCCATCCCCGCGGGCTGACCGTCCTTTTCGGCACGGAGATGTGGGAGCGCTTCTCCTATTACGGCATGCGCGCCCTGCTCGTCCTCTACATGGTCAAGTACCTGCTGCTGCCCGGCAACGCCGACGGCGTGATCGGATATGCCGGGCTGCGCGGCGGGTTCGAGGCGGTCTTCGGACCGCTGGGCGTCCAGCCGCTGGCCTCGCATATTTACGGGCTCTATACGGGGCTGGTGTACCTGACGCCGATCGTCGGCGGACTGCTGGCGGATCGCTGGCTGGGGCGGCGGCGCACGGTGGTGCTCGGCGCGGCGCTGATGGCCGCCGGTCATTTCATGATGGCGGTCGAGGGGCTGTTCCTGATGGCGCTGCTGACGCTGATCCTCGGCAACGGCGCGTTCAAGCCCAACATCTCGACCCAGGTGGGCGCGCTTTACGCCCCCGGCGACGGGCGCCGCGACAGGGCCTATTCCATCTTCTATGTCGGCATCAATCTTGGCGCGTTCATGGCGCCGCTGGTCTGCGGCACGCTGGGCGAGGAGGTCGGCTGGCATTACGGTTTCTCCGCCGCCGGGATCGGCATGACGGCCGGGCTGGTCATCTATTTAAGGGGCGAGCGCCATCTGCCGCCCGACGACGTGGCGGAGATGCGGGCGCGGCGGCGCGATGCGGAACCATCCGGCAAGGGCGGCGGCGCGGTCGCGGCCCTGCTGCTGCTCTGCGTGCCGGTGACGCTGTTCTGGGCGACCTACGAGCAGTCCGGCAACACCATCGCGCTGTGGGCGGACGGGTTCACCGACCGCCGGGTCGACCTGCTGGTCTGGTCCGGCGAGATCCCGGTGACATGGTTCCAGGCGATCAACCCGTTCCTCATCTTCACCCTGACCCCGCTGGTGATCGCGTTCTGGGCGCGGCAGGCGGCACGCGGGCGCGAGACGCCCACCGCGGTCAAGATGGCGCTCGGCTGCCTCGGCGTGGCGCTGGCCAACCTGGTGATGGCCGCCGCCGCGCTGGGTGCGCAGGGCGGCGGGGCGGACTGGTCGTGGCTGATCGCCTATTTCGTGCTGCTGACGCTGGGCGAGCTTTACCTGTCGCCCATCGGGCTGTCGCTGGTCAGCAAGGTCGCGCCGGCCCGCATCCTGTCGATGATGATGGGGGTGTGGCTGGCGACCAGCTTCACCGGCAGCCTGCTCGGCGGCTGGCTCGGCAGCCTGTGGAGCGGCATGGACAAGTCCGCCTTCTTCCTGATGATCGCCACAATCGCCGGGGCGGCAGCGCTCGCCATCGGGGCGGCGGCGCGCCCGCTGCGCCGGATGCTGGGCGACGGGGCCTGACCGGACGGCCACGGGGCTTGCCCCGGGGCCATGCGGGGCGGTACACGAAGCCCCCATGGCCCCGCCTCTCCTCATCCTGCGCGACATCTTCGTCACCTTCGGCGGCACCCCGCTGCTGGAGGGCGCCGGATTCCAGGTGTCCGCAGGCGACCGGCTGTGTCTGGTCGGGCGCAACGGATCGGGCAAGTCCACCCTGCTGAAGGTCGCCGCCGGGCTGATGGAGGCGGATGCGGGCGAACGCTACGTCCATCCCGGCGCCACGCTGCGCTACCTGGCGCAGGAGCCGAACCTGAAAGGCTTTGCCACGACCATGGCCTATGTCGAGGCGGGGCTCGCCCCGGGCGACGATGCGCACGGGGCGCGAACGCTGCTGGAGCGGCTGGGTCTTACCGGCGACGAGGACCCCGTGCGGCTGTCGGGCGGCGAGGCCAGGCGCTGCGCGCTGGTGCGCGAGCTGGCGGCGGAGCCGGACATACTGTTCCTCGACGAGCCGACCAACCATCTGGACCTGCCGGCGATCGAATGGCTGGAGGACACGCTCGACGGCATCCGCTCGGCGCTGGTTCTGGTCAGCCACGACCGGCGGTTTCTGGAGAAGCTGACCCGCCGCACCGTCTGGCTGGCCCAGGGCGTCGCGCGGACGCTGGATCGCGGCTTCGGCGCGTTCGAGTCCTGGCGCGACGATGTGCTGGAGCAGGAGGAGCGCGCCCGCCGCGAGATGGACCGCAAGCTCGCCGCCGAGACCGAATGGCTGCACAAGGGCGTCACCGCGCGGCGCAAGCGCAACCAGGGCCGGCTGCGCGCGCTGCACGCGCTGCGTGCCGAGCGCCGCGGCCAGCACGGTCCGACGGGCACGGTGAAGATGGCCACCACCGAGGGCGCGACCTCCGGCCGGCTGGTGATCGAGGCCAAGGACGTGACCAAGGGGTACGGGGGCGCGCCCGTGGTGCGGGATTGCTCGCTGCGGGTGCTGCGCGGCGACCGGATCGGCATCGTCGGCCCCAACGGCGCCGGCAAGACCACGCTGCTGAACCTGCTGACCGGCGCGCTGAAGCCGGATTCGGGCAGCGTGCGCACCGGCACGGCGCTGCAGATGGTGACGCTGGACCAGCGGCGCGAGTCGCTGGACCCCACGACCACGCTGTCGGATGCGCTGACCGGCGGCGGCAACATGGTGGACGTGGCCGGGCAGCGCCGGCACGTCATCGGCTACATGAAGGACTTCCTGTTCGCACCGGAACAGGCGCGCACCCCCGTCGGCGTGCTGTCGGGCGGCGAGCGGGGCCGTCTGATGCTGGCCCGTGCGCTGGCCCGCGAATCCAACCTGCTGGTGCTGGACGAGCCGACCAACGACCTGGACCTGGAGACGCTGGACCTGCTGCAGGAGATGCTGGCGGATTATCCCGGCACGGTGCTGCTGGTCAGCCACGACCGCGATTTCCTCGACCGCGTGGTGGCCGCCACCGTGGCCTTCGAGGGCGACGGGCGCTGGGTCGAATATGCCGGCGGCTACAGCGACATGATCGCGCAGCGCCGCGGCGGCGCGGCGGACGAGGCCGAGCCGCCGAAGCCGAAAAAGTCCCGTCCCGCCGAGCCGAAGCCGCGCGGCGCCGGCGGAGGCAAGCTGTCCTTCCGCGACAAGCACGCGCTGGAGACCCTGCCCGCCCGCGTCGAGGCACTGACCGCCGAAATCGCGGCGCTGCAGAAGGCGCTGACCGACCCGCAGCTCTACGCCCGCGATCCGGCCGCGTTCGAGGCCGCCGCCGGCAGGCTCGAGGCCGCCGAGGCCAAGCGCGCCAAGGCGGAGGAGCAATGGCTGGCGCTGGAGATGAAGCGCGAGGAGATCGAGGGCGGCTGATGCTGGAGATCTTCGTCGATGCCGACGCCTGCCCGGTGAAGGACGAGGTGCTGCGCGTCGCCGGCCGCCACCGGCTGCCCGTTCACATGGTCGGCAACAGCTGGATGCGGCTCGGCGGCGCGGCGGGCGTCAACCGCGTGGTGGTGCCGCGCGAGCCGGACGCCGCCGACGACTGGATCGTGGAGCATATCGGCGCCGACGACATCGCGATCACCGCC
>WHUE01000053.1:15274-17448 GCA_009377375.1 Alphaproteobacteria bacterium
GTTCACCGAGGACGGCATCGGCATGGCGGTCGCCATGCGCGACCTGACCGCCCATCTGCGCGAGACCGGCGAGATTTCCGGCCACAACCCCGGCTTCACCCGCAAGGACCGCTCGCGGTTCCTCGACGCGCTCGAACAGCTCGTCCAGGCGATCCGGCGGGCATCCTAGAGCATGACTGTTCCGGATGCGCTCGATCGTCGCGTGCTGCAAACGCAGGCGCCGCGCGGCGTCAGCCGATCAACTCGCGGTCGAGGTCCGAGGAATAGACGTCGGCCAGCGTGAACGGAAGCGGTTCCGAGGGGCATGTGAAAGTGCCATCGGAGATTGCCGGCCCGTCCACGTACTGGAATCCGGCCGTGATGGCCGCGGCAAGCTGGCTGAACTTTCCCAGCCCCCGGACATAGCACTGCATGCCGCAATAATCCGCTCCGGCCACGAACTGGTCCAGCCCATTCAGCAGGGCCGCGTCATCGTCAGCTTCCGCCTCGGCGTCGAGTCCTATGAACGTAAGATCGGTCTTGCGCCACAGGGCGAAGCTGTTCTCGGATAACGTGACGCGGCCGGCTACCGCACGCCCGAGCGCGCGGAGCCGCTGGATCGTGACGAAAGTGCTCACCTGGCCCAGGCCGCGCGATATGTCCACGATCTCGTATACGAGCCTCTCGCGGGCCGATAAGGGAATCTCTCTCAGAAGCTGGAACAGCTCCTTCCCGTGAGGGCCGGTGAGAGTGTCGTAGTGGAGCGGCAGGCAGATCAGCGCCCTGGCCGTCAGGTACCCGCTCATGGAGAGCAGCTTCACGGCGTTCTGGATCACCAGGTAATCCAGCATGGCGATCTGCGATTCCTCCGCCTGCTTCGGCAGCAACGAGTCGCCCGTGACGAATTCGAACGGACCCATCGCGCATGCCGGCAGGCATGTGAAGGTGGTGAGCATGCCGCTCGATACGTGCCACATCGGGCGATAGATGAAGCGCAGGCCGCGCGGCGGGAATCCGAGACCCGGCCGCCTGATGTCGCCGGCCATTTCGGCGTCCCGGGCCGCCTTCGCGAGCGCGGCTTCCAGGGCGTTCGTCTCAGCGCGCCGGACGCGGCCGGGTGCGCGGGAGGATTGTTTGACCGCGTATGCGACATAGGTGTCGCCGTGGCCCAAAGAGGAACCGGTGGGCGACTCGGCTGCCGCCGCCACCGTGCCCCGGTGCCCGCTCCCGACGGTCGCGGCAGCGTTACCGGCCGGCACGGGGCGCGCCGGTGCTGCGCCGTTCCGGGTTCCCTGGGCAAGGCTGCCTCCGATCTTCTGTCCCGGCAGGCGGGAATCGTCGCTCGCGCCGTCCGCCGGATCGGAACCGTCCGGAGGCGCGTCGTCCTCCGCCGCGTCGCCACCCTCCGCCTGTTCAGGGTCGTGAGAGGCCGGAGCCGCTTTGGGGTCCGGACGCCCGCGCCGGCGCGCGAACAGACCCTTGATTCTGTCAAGGATGCCGAAGCGTCGACGCCTGTCCGTCGTTCTGCCGCCGCGACGCCTGGCCTTTGTGCTGCGTCCGTCGCCCGTGAGGGCCCCGGAGCCGAAAAGCAGATCCCGAAGATCCTTCTGAATCGTCCGAAGTTTCCGCGCGGCTCCCAGCGGTGACGTTCCGGTCAGATGAATGAGGAAGCTGTCGCCATCTTCGTCGAAAGTCCCGTCCGCGCCGACGTGACGTTCGAGCACCACCCTGGTGAACCGGCGGACGGGGACTTCGAGGCGCTCCCACTTGTCGCCGAGTTCCTTGCGAATCGCGCCGAGATTCAGCTTGACCGTGACGGCCTTCTGCGCGCGGGGAGCGCGACGGGAACGGAGCGGCAGCGTTCTAGACATGGCTCTTCCTCCCGAAGGTGGACACGATCCAGCCGCGCGGATGCCGTGCGGCGCCCGTTCGCCGCCGTCTGTGCATCCGCTTTTGCGCCCCAGCGCTGGGATTCTGGTTCCGGTTGTCCCACAACATCGCTTTCAAGGAGGTTAATTTCGCTGCATTCAGCCGTATCGCAGGGCCCTGCCCCGACAGGTATCCGGAACCCTCGCTCCCCGCTAATATGCCGCCAGATTTCGGGATTCCGGGTCAGGGAGCGGACGATGGCGTACAGCAGGCAGACGGTGGACGTGCAGGGCAGCCCGATGGAGGTGCTGACGTTCGAACCCGCC
>WHUE01000053.1:17544-29718 GCA_009377375.1 Alphaproteobacteria bacterium
ACCGGCAGCGGGCCGCATCCCGGCATCGTGGTGGCGCAGCATTTGCCGGTGGCGCATCAGGGACTGGAAAAGGACCCCTTCACCATCGATGTCGGCGAGAAGCTGGCGGCGAACGGCTACGCCGCCGTCATCCCCTACATTTTCCACTGGTGGCCGCCCCAAGAGGACGTCGCGGTCAAGCGCGAGCAGTGGCATGACGACAGGGCCGCGGCCGATCTCGACGCCGCGCTGGGGGTGCTCAAGGGGCTGGGCGGCGTGGACGCCGCGAAGCTCGGCATTGTCGGCCATTGCTGGGGCGGGCGCATCTCGTGGCTCGGCGCGTGCCGCAACCCGGCCTTCCGCGCGACCGTGGTGCTGTATGGCGGGCGCATCAAGCTGCCGATGGGCGACGGCGTACCGGCACCGATCGCGCTGGCCGGCAACATCAACGGGCCGGTGCTCGGCATCTTCGGCAATGACGACCAGAACCCCTCGCCCGGCGATGTCGACGACCTCGACGCCGCGCTGACCGCCGCCGGCGTGCCGCACGAATTCCACCGCTACGACAGCGCCGGGCACGGCTTCCAGGACTTCGTCAACAAGGAGCGGTTCCGCCCCGACCAGACGGCGGATTCTTGGGCGAAGCTGTTCGCCTTCCTCGACCGGACCCTGAAGGGCGGAAACTAGCGGAGCGCGGGGCCGGGACGCGGCGCAGATGGCAGGTCCGGCCCCCGCCGCAACCGGAAAGCCCGGCTGGGTCTTCCTGCTGACACTGGCCTCGGTCAGCTTCATCGGGCCGCTGGCGGTGCATTTCTTCCTGCCGGTGATGCCGTCGGTGCGCGATGCGTTCGGCGTGTCGGAGGCGCTGGCGCAGCTCACCTTCAGCATCTCGCTGTTCGTGATGGCTTTCGCGACGCTGGCCTACGGCTCGCTGTCGGACCGTCACGGCAGGCGGCCGGTGCTGCTGTCCGGGATCGGCCTGTTCCTCGCCGGCAGCGTGCTGTCGGCGCTGGCCGACAGCATCGGAGTCCTGCTGGCCGGGCGGCTGCTGCAGGCCGTCGGCGCGGCGTGCAGCATGACGCTGACCCGCGCCATCGCCCGCGACCTGTTCGGCGAGGCGGGGCTGGTGCGGGCGCTGTCCTACCTGACCATGGCCTACACGCTGGGGCCGATGATCGCGCCGCCGCTGGGCGGCTTCCTGGTCGACGCGTTCGGCTGGCGCAGCGTGTTCTGGACGGCGCTGGGGCTCGGCGCCGCGATCGGCGCGGTGGTTCTTTCCGTGCTGCATGAGACGCGGGCGAAGCCGGAGGCCGGGGTGCGGCGGCAGGGCTACCTCGCCGATTACGCCATGCTGTGCCGGAATCTGCGCTTCGTCGCCTATGTCTGCCAGACCGGGTTCTCGTCGGGCACGTTCTTCACCCTGGCCGCGGGCGCATCGTTCCTGATGCGCGACCATCTCGGCCGGTCGGCGTCGGAATACGGGCTCTACTTCCTGTTCTTTCCGGTCGGATACTGGGTCGGCAACCTGGTGTCCAGCCGGCTCAGCGGCCGGGTGGCGAGCCCGACCGTGGTGCTGGCCGGCTCGCTGATCCTCACCGCGACGGTGGCCGGATTCGCCTGCGCCGTCGCGTTCGGCGCGCTCACGCCGCTGACCATCTTCATCCCGGGCTTTCTCGCCACGTTCTCCCAGGGCATGGCGCTGCCCCATTCCCAGGCGGGAGCGATCAACGCCGTGCCCGCGCTCGCCGGGACGGCATCCGGGGTGGGGGTGTTCATGCAGATGTTCTGCGCCGCCATCTTCACCCAGCTTTTCGGCCTGGTCGCGGACGGCACGCCCTGGCCGCTGGTCGCCGTCGTCGTCGCCAGCACGGCGGTCGCGCTGGCCGCGGGCGTGATCCCCTTCGTGGCCGACCGCCGCGACGCCGGCGCAAAACCGATGTAGACTGTCCGCAGCCAGACGGGAGGAGCCCATGACCCCATCCGATGCGCCGCGCGCCCGCTACGGGCTGATCATCCCCGCCTCCAACCGCATGGCCGAGCCGCATGCCTGGCGCTACTCGCCGCACGGCGCGATGCCCCATGTCACGCGGCTGCGCATGACGGGCGCGCATTTCATGGCGCTGGACGCGCTGCTGCCGAAGGTGGCGGAAGCCGCGGCGATGCTGGCCGATGCGGGGTGCGATCCGGTCGTCTTCCACTGCACCGCCAATTCGATGGCGGAAGGCGCGGAAGGCGAGGCGCGCATCGCGGCCGCCATCGAGGGCGCGACCGGCGGCAGGGCCGCCACCACCGCGTCGGCCACGATGGCGGCGCTGGCGGTGCTGGGCGCGACGCGCATCGTGCTGGTCTCGCCCTATACGCGGAAGAACCACGAGCACGAGCTGCACTTCATGGCGAAAGCCGGGATCGAGGTCGTCGGCGAGCGCAGCCTCGGGCTCGGCGGTTCGGACGAATACTGCGCCGTCGGCCCCGCCGAGTGGGTCGCCACCATGGACGCGATGAAGGACGCGCGCGCCGACGCCTATTTCGTAAGCTGCGCCAATATCCGCGCCATCGAGGCGATCGAGGAGATGGAGACGCGGCTGGACCGGCCGGTGCTGACCAGCAACCAGCTCGTCATCTGGCAGGCGGCCCGGATGGCGGGCATCAACGGCCCCATGCCGGGGCTCGGCCGCCTCGCCGCGGCCGCGGCGCCGGCGATGGCCTGACGGGACGCGGAGACGGAGCGACGGACATGGCCAAGAGACGCATCGAAGGCTCCTTCGTCGCGCTGATCACGCCGATGAACGCCGACGGGACGATCGATTTCGGCGGGTTCCGGACCCTGCTCGACTTCCAGGAACGGCACGGCAGCGCGGCGGTGCTCATCATGGGCTCCACCGGCGAGGTCTCGATGCTGATGCCCGAGGAGCGCCGCGCCGTGATCGACCGGACCATCGGTATGAAATCGGGCAGGATGGAGTTCTGGTACGGCTGCACCGGCCCCAGCACGGACCAGACCATCGACTACGTCAGATACGCCGCCGCGGCCGGGGCCGACGGGGCGATCATCGCCGCACCGCCCTATATCTGCGCGCCGGAGGACGACATCACAGCGTTCTTCCTCGAGGTCGCGGACGCAAGCCCGATCCCCATCGGCATCTACAACAATCCGCCGCGGGTGAAGACGGACCTGACGCATACGGCGATTCTGCGCCTGGCGGAGCACCCCAACATCGTGGTCAACAAGGAAAGCACGGCCCGCGTCGGCCAGATCGCGCAGACCGTGGCCGGCAACCCCGACATGTCGCTGATGTGCTGCGACAGCCCGACGCTCGGGCTGGTGGTGCCGCTGATGTCGCTCGGCGGCCACGGCACCGCCAACATGTCGGGCAACCTGATCCCGGAGGAGATGGCCGTGATCTCCACCCCGTGGAAGGGCTGGCAGGACGCGTCGGCGTTCCGCGACGCCTGGATCACCAACCTGCCGATGCTGCATTTCACCTATTCGGCGATCAACCCGGTGGCGGTCAAATCGCTGATGGCGGCGGTCGGGCTGCCGGCCGGGCCGCTGCGCAAGCCGCTGAGGCCGCTGAAGCCGGAGCATCTGCAACAGGGGCTGGAGATCTGCCGCGCGCTCGGTCTCGACCGCAAGTACGGCTATAAGCTGCCCACCGCCAGCGCCGCCGCGGAATAGGCCGGCAGGTATTCCGGAATCCGGCACGCTTCTGCGCGGCGACGGCCGCGCCTACTCCGCCGCCTCGCACGCCTCGCCGTCCGCCGCAAGCGCGGCGGGAACCAGTTCGTCGTGGATCAGCGCATCGAGCTGTTCGCGGTAGCCGCCGACGCGGGTGCGGGTGGAGATGCCGGAGGTGATCGCCACGGTCAGCCCGAGACCCGGCGCGACGTGAAGGAACTGCCCGCCGAAGCCGCGCGCATAGGGCACGGCGTGGCCGCAGATGCGGTCGATGAACCAGCCGTAGCCGTAGGCATGGCCGGAGAAGCGAGAGCGGGTGCGCGGCGTCCAGGATTCGGCGATCCAGGCTTCGGGCAGGACGCGCCTGCCCTCATGCACTCCGCCGTTGCGGTACAGCTCGCCGAAGCGCAGGAGGTCGCGGGGGCTGAGCAGCATGTTGTTGCCGCCCAGATAGAGGCCCTGCGGATCGGTCTGCCACGGCGGAATGTCGATGCCGAGGGGGTCGCCCAGCCAGTCCCGGGCGAGATCCAGCGTGCTGTGCCCGGTCGCGGCGGTCAGGACGGCCGAAAGCAGATGTGTGTTCCCGGTGGAATACAGCATCCGCCCGCCCGGCTCGTCGACGAAGGGACGGGACAGCGCGTGGCGCACCCAGTCGCGGCTCTGCACCCAGCGCCCGTAATTGGCCCCGGACGTCCGCTCCAGCCCCGCCTGCATCGACAGCAGGTTGCCGACCGTGATGCGGGCGAGCCGCGGATCGCGCTCCGCCGGCAGGCGGCGCGCCAGCAGCGGCGCGACCGGCTGATCCGGCCCCTTCAGCACGCCGCGGTCGATGGCGATGCCCACCAGCGCGGAGATCACCGCCTTGGAGGCGGACTTGATATTGACCGGCGTATCGAGCCCGGGCCCGCGAAAGGCGCGCGCCAGGAACACCTCGCCGTGGCGGGCGACGATCATCGCATGCAGCCGGGGCAGCCCGGCGGCGCGGGCCTCGGCGCGCGCCAGAAGCGCCGCATCCAGCCCGCCATTTGCCTGTGCACCGGCGGTCATGCCTGCCACCAGCGCACAGGACAGCACGACAACACCCAGCGCAAAGGCCTTCGCCCCGGCCATCGTCGACCGCTCCGTCAGATCGGCTTGAACAGCCGGTTGAACTCCGCCTCCGCCCTGCGGCTGCCGGGGCCGCCGGCCAGCACGGCGCGGGCGAGATCGTAGGCCCGGTTCAGCATCTCGACCATACGCGTCTCCACCCTGTCCGCCTGCGCCGCGTCGATGAAGCGTTCGGCGCGGTAGCGTGCCATCTCGGCCCGGAGCGTGGCGCGGTCCTCGGCCAGAATGGCGGCGCGCGGGGTATCGGCGATGATGCGGGTGACGTCGCTGGTCCTGGCCGCGTCCGCCAGCAGCACGTTGACGTGGGCGGTGTAACGCGCCGTCAGCGCCGCCGCCCGGCGGATGAACAGGCCGTTATTGCTGTCCATCATGTAGCTGCGCACGTCGGCGTTGGCCGACCCCACGATCAGGGAATCGCCCAGCACCGAGACCTTGGTGTGAAGCGAGAGCTGCCCGCGCGCCGACTCCGAAGCCGCCCCGCCCAGGTATTCGTAATACTCGAACCGGGCGCCGCGGACGGGATCGTGCCGGTCGCGGTAATACTCGGCGAAGGCCTTCGCGGCATGGCGGCCGAACAGATTGACCACCTTGAGATCCGTCGTGGCGATGGAATTGGTCAGCACCGTCACGGTGACATGGCCGCAATCGATGGTGCCGTCGATCATCTCCGCGAAGCGGCGCATCAGGTTGGAGGGCGGGAAGAAATAGGCGTTGTGCAGGATCACCCGCTGCGGCCGCGCGGCCGTGGCCGTGCGGCAGGCATCCTCCAGACCGGCCAGCCACAGCCCGTGCATGCGCTTCCCGTACGCCGCCTCCTCGCCGTTGACCGCCCCCAGGGAGCGAGCGTCGTGCGCCGCCTCCGAAGCGCCGTGGAACGGCACGTTCTCGATATAGGAGAGGGCCGCGCCGGCATCGACATCGAAGCGCGGCGACGGGTCCGGGCTGCCGCGATAGCGGTAGGCGGTGCGGTAGCGCTGGGCCTTCTCCTGCATCTCTCGGAAGCGCCGCGCCTCCCGCGCCTCCACGCCCTCTGTGCGCCGGGTCAGCGCCCGGTTCAGGCAGGCGTCCCGCGCCGCGCCCTCGGCCTCGCCGGTGCAGGCGGCTTCCGCCTGGGCCACCGCGCGTTCGTTGGCGGCGTAATCGTTCGGCGCGTGGCTGCGTATCTCGTCGATGGCAGCGACCATGGGACGAAAGTTCCACAGCGTCTCGAAACTGCGCGTCACCGCAGCGCCGCCCGCTGTGAGCTCCGCCACGACGTCGGTGTCCTCGAACATGTACTTGCCGAGCATCTCGTTCCGACGCATGTGGTAGGAATCCTCCACATTGCGGCCGCCGAGCTGGAGCCGCACGCCGTCCGCCAGCAGCAGCTTGTGGTGCATGAAGTCGGTCGCGTGTTCCCATTCGCGGTCCGCGCTGGCCGGCCGGTCGCGCTCCGCCGGCAGGTAGCCGGTAAAGGCGGCGTAGACCGGGTCCAGCACGTCCCCGTAAAACGCGAAGGCCATGGCGAGCTGGATCCGCGCCGCGAGCCGGGCGACGGGGCTTCCGATGCGCGAGCTCAGATAGAGCCGGCCGATCTTCTTCAGGCTCTCCAGCTCCTCGGGCGAGGTCGCGCCGCCGCGCTGGAACCGCGCCGGATCGATGCCCTGCCCTTCCTGCACGGCGAGCGCCATAAGGCCGGCGTTCCTGGCGTACATCCCGGACAGGAACAGCCCCGAGCCGGCGACGTTGAGGTTGGAGATATTGAGCTCGGCGGCCGGGCGGCCGTCGATCGTCTCGCCCGCGAAGCGACGATCGATCTCCGCCATCTTGGCGGGCGCGCAGTCGGCTTCCGGCAGCTTCTCGCCCTGGCCGCAACCCAGCGTCAGGTAGGCCGCGTCCTTCACCATCTCGCGCGTCGGACGGTTGTAGAACCGCACCGCGAGCGCATCCTCCCCGCCGGCCCGGCGCTGCATCATCGAGAACAGGTCGAGATGTCTGTAGTTGCTGTGGTAGTCGAGCAGCAGCCGGACGCGCACGCCGCGCCGCGCCGCCGCGATCAGCGCCTCCGCCAGCACCGACGACGAATAATCGTCGGCAAAGATGTAGTACATGGCGTCGATGCTGCGCCGCGCGCCCTCGATCAGCCCCAGCTTGGACCGGAAGGCGTCGTCATTGCCGGCGATCACCTGCGCCCGGCTGAAGAAAAGCGGCCCGGCCGAGGCGTGCAGCCATACGCTTTCCTCCGACAGAAGCCCGGTTTCGGCGGTCCGCTCGCTCAGATAGGCATTGCCGCCGCACCCCGCCGGCAGTAGCAGCAGCGCCGCCGCGATCAGCGCGCGGCGCATCGACATCCGTGTCGTCATGGTCCAACCCCGTGTTCCCGCGCGCGTCCGGTACCCGTCGGAGAGGCGCTCCGCAGCAGGTTAACATTAATCGGACCGCGGCCCATCCGCGAAATCGGGGACCGGTGCGAGTGGCGTCGGCATCGCCTGAGACGGGCGGGGCAACGATCAGCCGGCGAGGAATTCCGCGTCCGGCACCACGCGCAGGGGCCACAGGCCGCTGCTGGTGGTGATGACGAGCGAGGGATCGACCCGCACGCAGGCGCCGCCGAAAGCGCCGCCCACCGAAAACGTGCCGATCTGCACGTTGTTGTCCCCGATCTGCGGCAACCGGAACAGTTCCTGGTACACCTGGTCCTGGCTGTCGAACTGGCCGGGCGTTTCCGTGATCAGGTCCTCGTGGCGGTTGTAGATGCTGATATTCGCGCCGCACCGCCCCACGATCGGCTTGGAGACATAGCCCGTCCGCCGCAGCTCGTCCGTTAGCTCATACTGGGAGTTCAGCAGGTAGCGGCTGTTCGGATACATGGCATACAGCACGGGCAGGATGGCCTTGTTGCTGGGGATCAGGGCCCACAGCGGCTCGAACACCATCACCTCCTTGCGCAGCAGCACGTCGACCAGGCGCGGTCGTTGCGTATCGCGATCGATCGTCCGGTGCAGGCGCAGGTTTTCCTCGTCGTCCGCCAGGTCGTCGCGAATCTGGTCCAGCGCGGTTTCCCACGCCCAGGTCTTCCACACCCACCGGATCGACACCCCGTCCGCATCGCAGACGCGGCCGCCCTCGCCCCATTGCAGGCCGGCCGTGCCGCGCACGATTTTGCACCGAATGCCGGCCTTCTCGATGGCGGCCTTCATGTAGAGCGCGTGATACGTTTCCTCCAGGTCGCGGTCCTGCATGATGTGCAGCACGTCGTCGACGCCGCTTTCCCGCCACGCCTCCACCAGCGCCTCATGCAGACCCTCCCCCGCGCTGCGCCCGGTATCGCAGCCGAAATGCGAGGCCCAGCGGCCCTGCACGAAGCCGCATTCCATATGGCATGACGCCGAGTCGCAGTTGTATTCGTAGACCTTCACCCCGCGTTCGGAGACCGAGAAGTCGAACCGGCCGGTGATCATCTGGCTGCGGCGGTTATTCCAGGACTGCTGGATGCGCGGCCACAGCGCGGGCGGGATGTTGAACCGGCGCAGCCGGTCGACATCCTCCAGCACATAGTTCGTGGCATGCAGGAACATGCGGTGCAGCTCGTTCGTCGCGCGGCGGACTTCGCGCAGGGCGGTTTCGCTGATGCAGAAATACTTGTACTGGTCCGCCTCGGCGTCGGTCAGCCGGCAGCCGCCCATCATCTCGATATAGGCGGCCTGGTTCTCGTCCGTGCCGTCGAGCCAGGGCCGGTCGGCCTGCCCCTCCTCCGGCACCGTGCCGAGCTGAAGGGTGAACAGGCGCGGATCGGGGTCCGCGATGGCCTCCGCATGCGTGTCGTCGCCGGTCTGGATCACCCAGCCCAGAATGGCGGTGTCATCGAACGTGCACGACACGCGGAAGCCGCCGTGCTCGTCCGTCGCCGCCGGCAGCTCGCGCGACCAGCTCCGCCCGTCGGCCCAGGCCCGGTCATCCACGTTCTGCTCGATGCAGCGCACCCGGTCGGGCAGGACCTCGGTGACCACGGCGACATGGCCGGTCACGTCGAACTCGCCGCCCTCGTTCCAGATCAGCAGCGCGCCGGGCTCCGGCGGACGCTTCGCGCCGTTGCGGAAGGCGCGGAGCGGCAACAGCGTGCCGTCGGCGACCATGCGCACATGGCGCAGCCGGAATATGTCGTAGGCCATGGCGATGTCGTCGAACACATAGCCGCGGTTCAGGTACATCCAGCGGCGGGCCAGCTCCACGCACTGCCACTTATGGCCCATGTAGATGCCGTCCACGTAGGAACGGTATGCCTGCCGCGTCGGCAGCTCGGCCCGGTCGGCGGAGGCATAGTCTGAGGAATAGACGGGCACCCCGCCCGGTCCCATGCCGAGGACCGCGCCGAAGCTGGCGGGTGCGTCAGAAGGCGTATGTTTCACGTCGGTCCTTTGTGAGTCCCCGCCGGCAGGCGGCCTGATCGCGCAAAGACGTGCATCGGCCGAACGGAACTTACCGTGCCGCAGCGCCGGAAAGGAAGGCCCGCCCGCGCCCTCGCACGCGCGACCCCGCTACTGGCCAAAAAAAATGCCGGGCACGAAGGCCCGGCAAGGTCGTCAGTGGGGTTGGGGCGGGATTGCCCGATGCGAACAATCCCTTCTTCGGCTGGGAGGCCGAAGCCTTGGGCCATCCCGGCGACCGACCGCCGGGATGGAATACGAGTCGCCCGTCTTCGGGCTACATCCGCCGTTCAGGCTGCGGTGCGCTCTGGTCCCGCATCTTCTCCTGCTCGGCCTGCTGCGCCTCGTCGTCCTTGAACGCGGGCGCCATGTCGAACTGGTTCTGGTCGATGTCGAGCCGGACGACCTTGTCCGACCCCTTGTCCGCGATGCCGATCACGGCCCTCTGGAACGCAACCGCAACTTCCTTGGCGCCGACGCCGAGGACGCCGCCATAGCTGACGATGAAACCCACGGTCCGCCCCTGGGCGTCGAGGATCAGGTCCTGGACCGAGCCGATCTCCTTGCCGTCCGCCCCGAGGACGCTGGCGCCGATCAGCGATTTCGCGAGCACCTGGCTCCCGTCCTGCTGGGGGAGAAAGGCCGGCCCGCGGGGATCGCCGGTCGCTGCGGACTGAGCCATCTTCTGCGGCGGCGCCTTGGATGCCGGCCCCGCCGCCGGGCCCGAGGACTGCGCCACGGCAAGAACCGCCACGGAAACAGCCAGGACGAAAGCGGAAAAAAGGTGTTTCGACATAGTTTGCCCTGGCGGCACCTGCCGCGGTCGACAGTCGGCACCCGACCCTTCGGATGTCACACTCCGGAACCCCGAATGACACATGAAAGACTCCCTGGCGGGCCAATCATTCCATGTCTTGCGGTGATCGTTCTGTGGCCGGCCGCGAAATGCGCCGGAACGCCCCGAGGTCAGGTGCTGGAATTGGCGCCGACCGGCGTCACGCCGGGCGGCTGCGGAGACGGCGCAACCGGCGCCTCCTGCGGCGGCTCCGGCGACAGCGGCACGGCGCGGGGAGTCTTCGTCTCCGGGACGACAGGCTCTGTTTCCTGCTGCGTCAGCAACTGCGAGACCGTGCCGGCCATCGCCAGCATCGTGTCATGTCCCATGTTGCCGATCAGGCTGAAGGCGAACGAGCCGAGCTGCCAGTAGACCAGCGTCGCCTTACCGTCGTCGATGATGGTGGACACCGATTTATGCTTGCTCCGGCTGGCGCCCATGAACAGGGTCACACGCCGGTGCTGCCCGTCGCCGTACAGCAACTGCACCGCCGGCAGATCGCCGGCCTGCATCGTGCGGACGCCGATCAGCTTGAATCCGTGGCTTGCGAGATCCGGCGGGCGACGCGGCAGATCCATCTCGGGGGACGCAATCCGATCGAAGATATGAGCGCCTTTCTTGGTCGGCGCGGAAAGCTTGCCGCTGGGATCTCTCTCGCCCAGCAGCATCACATGCGCCTCGGACGCCTGACGGGTAAAGGCGACAAACGGGCTGTCGGGCCGCGCATACCGCTCATTGCCTGTCCACCCGGCCGCAGCCGCCAGCACCACGACCGCCGCCGCGCTGACGAGCCGCCCGGCCGCGCCGAACCGCGCCTGGCGCCTCAGCTGGCGCGACAGCCGCCCGGCCAGCACGGCATGACGCGCCGGCAGGGGCTCCCGGTGAGCCCGGTCGTAAATCCGGTGCAGCAGCACGTTCTGCCACCGGTAGGCCTCGAGCCGCTCGCGCTCCGCCGGGAACTCGCTGAGATAGGCCTCCACGCTCGCGCGCGCCGCAGGATCGAGCGAGCCGTCCACATAGCCATGCAGATCATCCTCGGCCACGCAGTGCAGAAATGGCGTATTCATTGTCAGGTTTCTGGCCATTGGCTTTCCCCGCCCGGAATTCGTCGTCGTTTCTGGTTTCTCCATCCATCTGACGGCGCAACGACTCCCGTGCGCGCGACAGACGGGACATCACGGTGCCGATCGGGACATCGGCGACTCTCGCTGCCGCCTCGTAGGTCAGTCCCTCCAGCCCGACCAGCAGTAGAACTTCACGTTGTTCCGCAGGCAGCCGGTCCATCGCCCGCGAAAGGTCACGCAATTCGATCCTGTGGAACTGACAGGGAGCCACCGTCAGCTTCCGCTCGATCACCTCGTCGGGCACGCATTCGTAGCGCTGGCGCTTCTTGACGATAGTGTCGATGTAGAGATTATGCAGCGTCGTGAATAGATAGCTCCTCACATCGTTGATTTTCCGCCACGACCGGGCGCGCTCAATCGTACGGCACAGGCATTCCTGCACCAGGTCGTCCGCTTCAGCCGCATTTCGGACCAAAGCCATCGCGTACCGCCGCAGCCCGCTGATGTGTGCGGCGATATTTTCCGGGGTATTCTCCACTGACGTCCCTCCTCGATGGCTTGTTGCCCGGATGGACAACGAGACAGATACGAGCCAGATCGTCGAGTGCGATCATCGGGAGCTCCCCTTCCATGTATCGTCTAAACGAATGCCCCGGCGTGACATGGCTGTGGCAAAGATTAGGCTGGTCCCGCGGCTGGTGGACGGCCCGGAAACGGCAGAGCAGCGCCTCCCAGCGCCGCCAGTCCTCTTGGAAGCATGGACGCTCTAGGGCTCGCTTTATTCCCGGGCGGCGATGAATCCTCTGCAGGGGCTGTGACAAACCGCGACACGGCCCCGCCGCCCCGATCCTGCACGGGGAATAAATACCCCATATATGCCGTCAATCAGGCAGAACGCCGCGATATCGAAAGGGGCGTCCGGCTTCAGGGCTGCCGGGCGCCTGTCGCCGGCATAAACAACCCAACGTCAGGAGATAAACAAATGCGGAAACCCGATGCCCAAGATGCCCCCGACGCCCCATCCGCCCCATCCGCCCCATCGGACATCGAATACCCTGCATCCGCCCTCGATGAAAGCACTGAACGGTCCAGAATCCTGCTGGTCGA
>WHUE01000054.1 GCA_009377375.1 Alphaproteobacteria bacterium
CTGCCCCCGACGCAAAATGCCCGCGGCGCAGGCGGTTCTATCTGGCTGGATCATGCTCTAAGGCGCGGCGGCCCTACCCGCACTGCGCCCTGTGGCGGAGCAGGTGGTCGGCGAGGACGCAGGCCATCATGGCCTCGCCCACCGGCACGCCGCGGATGCCGACGCAGGGGTCGTGCCGGCCTTTCGTGGCGATGGTCGCGTTCTTCCCCGATGCGGTCACGGTCCGGCGCGGGGTGAGGATGGAGCTGGTCGGCTTCACCGCGAAGCGGGCGACGATGTCCTGGCCGGTGGAAATGCCGCCGAGGATGCCGCCGGCATGGTTGGACAGAAAGGCGACCTTGCCGCCCTTCATCCGCATCTCGTCGGCGTTCTCCTCGCCGGTGAGGCCCGCGACCGCCATGCCGTCGCCGATCTCCACGCCTTTCACGGCATTGATGCCCATCATCGCGGCGGCGAGGTCGACGTCCAGCTTGCCGTAGACCGGCGCGCCCAGCCCGGCGGGCACGCCGGAGGCGACCACCTCGATCACCGCGCCGACGGAGGAGCCGGCCTTGCGGATGCCGTCGAGATAGGCCTCCCAGCGCTTCGCCGCGGCGGCGTCGGGGCACCAGAACGGGTTCTTCGGCACCTGCTTCCAGTCCCACTTGCCGCGGTCGACGGTCTCGGTGCCCATCTGCACCATTGCGCCGCGGATGGCGACGCGCCGGCCGAGGATCTTGCGCGCGATGGCGCCGGCGGCGACCCGCATCGCGGTCTCGCGCGCCGAGGGCCGCCCGCCGCCGCGATAGTCGCGCAGGCCGTATTTCTTCCAGTAGACGTAATCGGCGTGGCCGGGGCGGAACTTCTCCGCGATGTCGGAATAGTCCTTCGAGCGCGCGTCCTCGTTATGGATCAGCAGCGAGATCGGCGTGCCGGTGGTCCTGCCCTCGAACACGCCGGACAGGATGCTCACCCGGTCCGGCTCGCGCCGCTGGGTGACGAACCTGGAGGTGCCGGGCTTGCGCTTGTCCAGCCAGACCTGGATGTCGGCCTCCTTCAGCGCGATGCCCGGCGGCGTGCCATCGACCACGCAGCCGATGGCCGGGCCGTGGCTCTCGCCCCAGGTGGTCACCCGGAACAGCGTGCCGAAGGTGTTGAAGGACATGGGCCTTGCTCTGCTGTCAGTGTTCGGATGACGCCCGGATAGCGCGGATCGCCTGCGAAATCAAAGATTTCGGGCAATCCGGCTTCCGGAACGACACGTATCGGCGGTCGCGCCGGCCCTACTTCCCGACCACCAGCGCGATGTCCGGGGCGTCGATCGCCTTCATGCCGATGATGTTGTAGCCGCAATCGACGTGGTGGATCTCGCCAGTCACCCCGGAGGACAGGTCGGACAGCAGGTACAGCCCGGCGCCGCCCACGTCGTCGATGGTGACGTTGCGCTTCAGCGGCGCGTTCAGCTCGTTCCATTTCAGGATATAGCGGAAATCGCCGATGCCGCTGGCCGCCAGCGTGCGGATCGGCCCGGCGGAGATCGCGTTCACCCGGACGTTGTCGCGCCCCAAATCGACGGCGAGGTAGCGCACGCTGGCCTCCAGCGCCGCCTTGGCGACCCCCATGACGTTGTAATGCGGCACCACGCGCTCCGATCCCGCATAGGTCAGGGTGACGATGCTGCCCCCGTCCTTCATCAGCGGCGCGGCGGCGCGGCAGACGGCGGTGAAGGAGTAGCAGGAGATGTTCATCGTGTTGACGAAGTTCGCCGCCGTGGTGTCGAGGTAGCGGCCATCGAGCTCCGCCTTGTCGGAATAGGCGATGGCGTGGACGACGAAATCCAGCCCGCCCCAGGCCTTCTCCAGCGTAGCGAAGGCGGAGGCGATGCTGCCCTCGTCGCCGACGTCGCATGCCAGCACATGCGCCGCGCCGACCTGCCCGGCCAGCGGGCGGACGCGCTTTTCCAGCACCTCGTTCTGATAGGTGAAGGCGAGCTCCGCGCCGTGTTCGGCCAGCGCCTTCGTGATGCCCCATGCCAGCGACCGGTCGTTGGCGAGCCCCATGATCAGCCCGCGCTTGCCCGCCATCAGCCCCGCCGCACTCGCCATTCTGTCCTCGCCCCGGTTACGCAAACGTCCCTATCCGGGGCATTCTATACTGCGAGAGTCGGGGTGGAAAGAATCGCGGAATTCAGCCTTCGCCGTCGTCCCCCCACACCTGCCGCAGCACCGCGGCGCGGGCGTCCTCCGGCAGGGCGTCGACGGCGCGGGTCAGGGCGCGCAGGTCGCGGCGCAGCGCGTAGACCTGGTCGAGCAGGGGCAGAATCACCTCCATCGCGCCGGAATCGATGGCCATGTCGTGGGCGAGGTCGCAGAGCAGCTCGATCCGGGCGAGGTCGGCGTCGTCGAACGTGCAGATGTCGGCGGGGGCGGCATCGGCCTCCGCATCCGCCGCGCGGGCGGGGCGCACCCAGGCGAGCCGGATCCATTCGGTCAGCTCCGCGTCGCTCACCCGCGTGCGGGCGACGACCTCGGCGAAGCCGATCCGGGTGCCGTGCGCCATCACGCCATCCCCGCGCGGCTGCGCACGTCGTAGCCGTGCGTCTGCGACCAGTCCTCGAGGAAGGATTTCAGCGCGTCGTCCGGCTCGTCCGGCAGCACCACCTTCAGCGTCACGTACTGGTCGCCGCGCCCGCCGCCTTTCGGCCGTTTCACGCCCTTGCCGCGCAGCCGCAGCGTGTCGCCGGTGTTGGAGCCGGGCGGCACGGTGAGGGCCACATGGCCGTCCACCGTGGGGGCGCGGACCTTGGCGCCGAGCACCGCCTCGGGCAGCGTCACCGGCAGCTCGATATGGATATCCTCGTCCTTGCGGGTGAAGAAGGCGTGCGGCTCGATATGGATCTCGATATAGGCGTCGCCCGTCGCGCCGCCGCCGATGCCGGGCATGCCCTGGCCCTTGAGCCGCAGCGTCTGGCGGTCGCTCGTGCCGGCGGGGATGTCGACGTCCAGCGTCTTGCCGTCCGACAGGGTGACGCGCCGCCGCGCGCCGTTGACGGCGTCGAGGAAGGCGCAGCGCAGCGTGTAGGTGACGTCCTGTCCGCGCATGCGGAACTGCCCGCCGCCCGGCCCGGCGCGCCCGCGTCCGAACAGCTCGGAAAACAGGTCCTCGGCGCCCAGGCCTCCGGCGCCGCCGCCCTCGCCGGACGCATGGCGCCAGTATTGCGCGCCGTCGCCGTCGGCATAGGCGCGGTAGAACGGGCGCTCCGCGCGCTCGGCGCCCGATGCGTCGATCTCGCCGCGGTCGAACCGGGCGCGCTTCTCCGGATCCTTCAGCAACTCGTGGGCGGCGGAAATTTCCTTGAACCGCGCCTCCGCGTCCTTGTCGCCGGGATGCAGGTCCGGGTGATGCGCCTTGGCGAGCTTACGGTAGGCGGCGCGAATCTCTTCCGCGCTCGCCGTCCGTTCCACGCCGAGGGTGTCATAGGGATCGGTCATCGCTCGTCTTTGTCCGGCGGCGCCGGGACGTTTCTTCTGTCCGGAATTGCCCCTGCCCCTAGTTCACGACCTTCCAGCTGCCGTCGGGCTGGCGGCAGGCGGTGCCGTAGGCGTCCTCGGTCTTGCCGCCGACGGTGACGGTCTGCTGGTATTCGCGGCAATACTGGTCCTCCGCCGACTGATAGGTCCTGGTCGGGGTCACCGTGCCGGAATGGCCCGAATCCGGGTTGGTCCAGGTGGAGGTCGTGCCGGTCTTCGTGGTCTCCAGCGTCTGCTGCGTCGTCTGCTGCGCGTGCAGCCGGTCGGCGCGGTCGAGCGACTTGCCGGTCTCCGACCCGACCAGCATGCCGATCAGCGCGCCAGCGGCCGTCGCGGCCAGGCGGCCCGTGCCGCCGCCCACCTGCGAGCCGAGCAAACCGCCCGCCGCGCCGCCGATGACGGCGCCGCCGGTCTGCTTCTGCCCGTAATTGCTGCCCTCGCACGCCGCCAGCGCCAGCACCAGGGAGGCGGCCATGACAGCGGAAACAATCTTCTTCATCTTTCGGTCCTTTCGATCCACATGCGGTCCGCCTCTTCAAAGCGGGTTGCGCCGCACCACGTCTAAATGGTTATTCTTCTCGTCCGTTTGCAAGAGTTTCCCCCGGGCCGCGACCTGCGACCGACCGTATCAAACCCGTTCATTATGGCCGAATCCGGGCAACTGTGACGACAGCGAGATGGATAGTCCAGCACACGCCGATCCGATCGCCCGGTTCCACGACTGGCTGGCCGCGGCGGAGAAGGCCGAGCCCGGCCTGGCGACCGCGATGACGCTCGCCACCGCCGATGCGGACGGCCGCGTCTCCGCCCGGATGGTGCTGCTGAAGGGCGCGGATGGGCGGGGCTTCGTGTTCTATACCAACCTGGAAAGCCGCAAGGCGGCGGAGCTCGCCGCGAACCCGCGCTGCGCCCTGGTGTTCCACTGGAAGTCGCTGAACCGGCAGCTGCGCGTCGAGGGCCGGGCCGAGCCGGTGACGGACGAGGAGGCCGATGCCTATTTTGCCACCCGCGCGCGCGGCGCGCAGATCGGCGCCTGGGCCTCCGACCAGTCGCGCGAGATGGCGCACGGCTTCGAGCTGGAGACGCGGGTCGCCGGCTTCACCGCGAAGTTCGGCATCGGCAAGGTGCCGCGCCCGCCGCACTGGTCCGGCTTTCGCGTCGTTCCCGCGGAGATCGAGTTCTGGGAGGATCGCGCCTTCCGGCTGCATGAACGCGTGGTGTACCGCCGCGAGGGCGACGGCTGGAGCACCGCGCGGCTGTTTCCCTGACGCATGGCGGATCCGGAAAAGGCCCAGGCGGCTATCGCGGAATGGCTTGCCTCCCCCGGCGCCCACGGCGGCGCCGCAGTCGAGCGGATCGACACCCACATCTCCCGCGTCTTCATGGCGGGCGACCGTGTCGTCAAGCTGAAGCGGGCGGTCCGCTTTCCCGAGGGCGCGCCGATTCTGGACTTCACCACGATCGAGGCGCGGCGCCGCGCCTGCGAGGCGGAGATCGCGGTCAACCGCCGCACGGCGCCCAGCCTCTATCTCGGCGTCGCGCCGGTGCTTCCCGGGCCGCGGCTGGGCGCGGTCGCGGATACGGCGGCGGACGACGCGGCGCTCGACTGGGTCGTGGTGATGCGCAGGTTCGACCAGGACGCGCTGCTGGACGCCGTCGCCCGAAGCGGCGCGCTGGATGCAAACCTCGTCGCCGCGCTGGCGGAAGCCGTTGCCGCCTTCCATGCCGGCGCGGAGCGCACCCCGGACTACGGCGGCGCGGACGCCATCGGCAGGATCGTCGCCGGGAGCATGGCGGAGCTGGCGCGCTCCGCCCCCCGCGTCGTCGAGCCCGGGCCGGTGCAGGCGCTCGCCGACGGTCTGGCCGCGGCGCTGGACGATTGCCGCGCGCTGCTGGACGAACGGCGCGAGGCGGGCTTCGTGCGCCACTGCCACGGCGACCTGCATCTGCGCAACATCTGCCTGATCGACGGCAGGCCGGTGCCGTTCGACGCGATCGAGTTCAGTCCGGAGATCGCCAATATCGACGTGCTTTACGACCTGGCTTTCCTGTTGATGGACCTCGCGCATCGCGGGTTGAACGAGGCCGCCAATGCCGTGCTGAACCTGTATTTGCCGCATGAGGGCGATTACGGCGGGCTGCGGACGCTGCCGCTGTTCCTCGCGCTGCGCGCGGCGATCCGGGCGGAGATCGCGGCCTCGCGCGCCGCCGCCGGCGAGGATGCCGACGGCGCGCTGGCGGAGGAGGCGTGCGGCTATCTGTCGCTGGCGCGGGCGATGCTCGTGCCGTCGCCGCCGCGCCTGGTCGCGGTGGGCGGGCTGTCGGGCACCGGCAAGTCGCGGATCGCCGCGGCGCTGGCCCCCGGAGTGGGGCGCGCGCCAGGCGCCGTGCTGATCCGCAGCGACGTGGTCCGCAAGCGGCTGATGGCGCGCGCGCCGACCGACCGGCTGGGGGCGGAGGGCTACACCGAGGACGTGACCCGGCGGGTCTATGCGTCCATGGCCGATCGGGCGGAGGCCGCGCTGCGCGCCGGTTTCTCGGTGGTCGCCGATGCGGTCCATGCGCGCCCCGAAGAGCGCGCGGCCATAGAGCGCCGCGCGGAGGCGTGCGGTGCGGCCTTCGAGGGGCTGTGGCTCGACGCGCCGGACGATGTCCGCGCCGATCGCGTCGCGGGCCGCGTCGGGGATGCCTCCGACGCAGATGAAGCGGTCGCGCTTGCGCAGGCGCGCTACGACACCGGCACCGTCGGCTGGCGCCGCATCGACGCCGCACGGCCGCCGGGCGAGGTCGTGGACGCCTGCCGAATGGCCTTGAACTCGCTTGGGAAAAGTCAGAGGGTATAGCCGTTCTTCGCCGCCGGGCAGGGGGCCGGTGCGGCGCAACAGGCCGGGAGGAAACCGATGCCTATAAAGACAATTCTCGCCTGCATCAGCAGCGCCGAGGCGAGCGCGACCACGCTGGAGGTCGCGTACCGGCTGGCCGGCAAGTCGGGGGCGCATATCGAGGCGCTGCACGTACGCGCCGATCCGCGCGGGCTGGTTCCCTATACCGGCGAGGGGATGGACGGCTCCATGATCGAGGAGATCATGGAGGTCACCGAGAAGGAGGGCGGCGAGCGCGCCGAATCCGCGAGGGCCATGTTCGACGCCTTCTGCAGGGACAAGGGGCTTGCCCTGTCCGATACGCCGGGCGGAGACGGGCCGACGGCGTTCTGGCGCGAGGAGACCGGGCGCGAGGACGAGATCGTCGCCGTGCGCGGCCGGCTGTTCGACCTGGTCGCGGTAGGGCGCGCGCGGCGCGAGGCGCCGCTGCCCTCGCCGATCACGCTCGAGGCCGCGCTGCTGGATACCGGCCGCCCCATCGTGATCGCGCCGTCCACCCTGCCGGCCGCGACGGGCAGGCATATCGCCGTGGCCTGGGAAACCAGCCCCGAGGCGGCGCGCGCCATCGCCCAGTCGATTCCCCTGCTGGCCGCCGCCGAAAAGGTGACGCTGCTGGCGGGGGAGCCGGCGGTGGCGCCCAATATCGCGCCGGAGGAGGGCGTCGCCCGGCTCGCGTGGAGCGGGGTGAAGGCCGAGATCAAGCGCTTCGACGTGCACGAGGCGGAGATCGGCGCGGCCTATCTGAAGCATTCCGGCGCCGTCGGGGCCGACCTGCTGGTCAAGGGCGCCTATTCGCAAAGCCGGCTGCGGCAGATGATCCTCGGCGGGCGCACCCGCCATATCATCACGCATACCGAAATCCCGGTCTACCTGGCCCACTGAAGGGACCGGCTCCGGGTCCGCATTCATCGGCAAAGAACCAGGACAAAGAGGAGGAGACCGCCCGCGCCGCTCAAACTCATCCGGCTGGAACTGGCCCGGACGAAGGAATTTCCCGACGGAAGCCGCAACCACGGCTACGAGTTCACCGCGCCGCTGGCCGCCGAGGGCCATCTCGACCCCGAAGGCTGGAAGGACTACCGCCAGACCTGCGTTCCGCGTCGCCTCGGTGAAGAACCCGCCGGCGCCGCCATAGCGCGCCGGAAATTTTTCGTCCCTCCTCTTCCGCCGGCGCCGCCCGCTGCCAAGATATTGCCGATGCGGCACGCGCGCCGCAGCGTCCACGCGAGTCCCGACATGAACAGGAAGCTCGATGCCATCACCGACGCGCTGGCCGCAGCCGGGCTGGCAGCCTTTATCTGCGGCGTCTGCGTGGCGGCGGGCGACTATCTGGTGCTGGTCGCCGGCGAGCGTCTGCTGGAACGCTGGTCCGTCCTGCCGGCGGGGTGGGGCGAGGCGCATATGGCCGCGCTGGGGCTGGTTGCGGGGGGCTTCGCGCTCCTGCCGGCCGGCGCGGTCTTCTGGTGGATGTACCGTTCCGCCCGCCGCCGCGCCCGGGACGGCGACGGTCCGCTGCCCAATTGATTTCCTTCCCCCCGATAACGGGTTAGCATCCGGCCATGTCGGAACGGACTAGGACAGTCGTGCTGACCGGCGCGAGCCGCGGGATCGGCCACGCGACGGTGAAGCGGTTCAGCGACGCCGGCTGGCGGATTATCACCTGCTCGCGCGAGGACGTGCCGGACGAATGCCGGCGCGATCCGAACTGGACCCATCACATCCCGGCCGACCTCGCCGATGCCGGCTCGCTTGCCGCGTTCATCAGGGAGGCCAACGCGCTGCTGGACGAGTCCGGGCTCGATGCGCTGGTCAACAACGCCGCGCTCTCGCCCAAGACGCCCTACAAGGAGCGGCTGGGCTGCCTGAACGCCGACCTCGATGCCTGGCGCACCGTGTTCGAACTCAACTTCTTCGCTCCTCTGGGGCTGGCCCGCGGCTTTGCCCGGCCGCTGCATGCGGCGCGCGGTGGCATCGTCAACATCACCTCGATCGCGGGGCATGCGATCCATCCTTTCGCCGGCAGCGCATACTCCACCTCGAAAGCTGCGCTCAGCGCCCTGACCCGCGAGCTTGCCGTCGAGCTCGCCGAGCTCGGCGTGCGGGTCAACGCGGTGGCGCCGGGCGAGATCGCGACCGAGATGGTGGGGCCCGAATACGAATCGCTGATTCCGCGCATCCCTCTCAACCGCATGGGCACCGCCGAAGAGGTGGCTTCGGTCGTCTTCCGCCTGTGCACCGAGGATTTCGGCTACGTCACCGGAACCGAGGTGTTCGTGACCGGGGGGCAGCACCTGTTCTGAGGCGCTGCCGGCCACCATCCAGGTGCGAAGCGCGTCCTTCGGGCGCGGTACGAGACGCGCGCGGCGGAGAGCGCGCCTTCCGCCGGTCGCGGGCGGTCTACCTCGAAAGAGCCGAACCACCTTTTCGGTCCGATTGCTATAATCCTGTCGAGTAACCCGGAAGACCGGTCGGCGGCGCGTGCCCGGGCGGCGCGGCTATCGCGGGCGCCGGGTTCGGTCCGGAGTCCAGCAAAGGAGGGTGCCATGACTTCGCGTTCGCCAATCCTGTCTTTCCATCGCACGCTCGCGCGGCGCCTCGCCGCCGGCACGGCGATTTCGCGTTTCGCTGTCGGCGCCGCCGCGTTCGGGGCGGCGGGGCTCGCCGCCGTGGCCGCGGTCCAGGGCGCCGGCGGACCGGCAGGATCGTCGACCCCTGCGGGCGATCCTGCCGCCGTTGACGGCGCCTCGGCGGTCGCGCCCGGAGCCGATCCCTATTACATCCGTTGCCACGCGGGCACGGCGGCCGCCGCCGGTCCGTTCCGTCTCGCCCAGGCGACCGAGGTCTCGCCGGCCGCGCGCCAGGCTGCCAAACCGGCGCCGGACTATGCCGACAGCGACCCGCCCCTCTGGGACGGGCTCGGCTCGCTCAGCTACCGGGTCACGACGCAGAGCGCGGAGGCGCAGCGATACTTCGACCAGGGACTCCGCCTTGCCTACGCCTTCAACCACCTCGAGGCGCAACGCTCCTTCCGCAAGGCGCAGAAGCTCGATCCCGCCTGCGCCATGTGCTTCTGGGGCGAGGCGCTGGTTCTCGGTCCCAACATCAACCTGCCGATGGATCCGGCGGCTGCCGGGCCCTCCTACGCCGCCGTGCAGAAGGCGCGCGCTCTCGGCGCCAGTGCCAGCCCTCGCGAGCAGGCGCTGATCCAGGCGCTCGCTGCGCGCTATGCCGACGATCCGGGCGCCGATCGTGCGGCGCTGGACCGCGCCTACGCCGAGGCGATGGGCGAGGTCGCGGCGCGGTTTCCGGACGACAACGTGATACTCACGCTCCATGCCGAGGCGCTCATGGACGTCTCCCCCTGGGACTACTGGGAGCGGGACGGCAAGACGCCGAAGCCGCAGAGCGTCGAGATCGTGCCCACGCTCGAGCGCGTGCTCGCACGCGACCCGGACCACGTGGGCGCGATCCACCTCTATATCCACGCGGTGGAAGCCTCCGACCGGCCCGGGCGCGCCGAGCCCTACGCCGACCGGCTGCGCGGCGCGGTGCCCGGCGCCGGTCATCTGGTGCATATGCCGAGCCACATCTACTACCGTCTCGGCCGCTACGCCGACGCGCTGGCCGACAACAAGACCGCCGTCCGGGTGGATGAGGCGTATCTGGCCAGGAGCAACCTGCCGCCCGGCGTCTACCGGCTCGGCTACTACCCGCACAACGTCCACTTCGTGCTCGCCTCGGCGCAGATGTCGGGCGACGGCCCGACCGTGATCGCGGCGGCGGAGAAGCTGCGCGGCCTTATACCCGACGAGGTGGCGCGCACCGTCGCGCTCCTGCAGCCGATCAAGGCTGCGCCGTATTTCGCTCATGCGATGTTCGACACCGCCGACGGGATTCTGGCGCTGCCCGACCCCGGGGACGCGGTGCCCTACGTGAAATCCATGTGGCGCTACGCGCGCGCTGTGGCGCAGGTGCGCCGCGGCGATCTTGCCGCGGCGGCGGACGAGGCGCGCGCGATCGAAGCGCTCGAGGGCGCGGACTATGCCACGCTGAACGCGGCGGGCGTGCCGGCGGCCGACGTGGTCAGGCTGGCGCGCGAGGTGATCGAGGGCCGCATCGCCCAGGCGGAGGGCAGGCACGACGCCGCGATATCGGCCTTCGAGCGCGCGGCCGAGATCCAGGACCGGCTGCCCTACATGGAGCCGCCCTACTGGTACTATCCGGTTCGCCAGTCGCTTGCCGCCGCGCTGCTGCAGGCGGGGCGGCTCGACGAGTCGGAGCGGCAGTTCCGGCTGAGCCTGCGGCGCGGGCCCAATAACGGCTGGACGTATTTCGGCCTTGCGGAGCTCGCCAGGGCGCGCGGCGACGTGGCGGCGCAACGGACGGCCGAGGAGGCGCTGGCCAGGATATGGACCGGGGACCGCGCTTTGCTGCAGCTCTCCTCGCTGTAGCGGCCGCAGCTTCGGAAAGGGCGCGCCCGCGGCGCGCACCGCACCGGGCGTCTTGCCGTAAAGGAACGCTCAGTTGCCGCCCAGCTTCGCGGCGAACGCCCTGAGCCAGGCGAGGCGGGTTTCGGCCTGGGCGATGTCGTGGTCGAGCCAGTCGACCAGATGTCCCGGGTCGCTGGCATGGGCGGCGCGCAGATCGACCAGCCGGGCGAGCTCGGTCTCGCAGGCCTCGGCAGTCATCGCCACCTGCACGGCCTGCTCGTCCTCCGACAGCAGATGCAGGAAGCGGAACTTGAGCGCCAGGATCAGCTTGTTGACCTCGGTGTTCGTCGCCCGCACGCCGGCGTGCAGCAGGCGGTCCAACTCGTCCCGCCCGTCCGCGGTCAGCACCAGCGGGGCGTCGTCGCCTTCGCCGTCGTGGGCGATCAGCCCCTCGCAGACCAGCAACTCGATGGACGTGCCCATCAGCTCCGGCGAAGGGCCGGCGATGCGGCTGGCGAAGTGGCGCACCTCGGCGGCGAGCTGCGCGTACGGTATCGACGCCCCGGCGAGAATGCCGAGCGCCGCAAGCCGGATCGCCTCACGCGGCAGAAGTGAATTGTCGTTGTACACGGACCCTCCGCTGGTCGCCGCAACCCGGATTCAGGGTGACGGCAAGCCGTAAACATAGTGTTTCCGCCCGGTTTTGTCCAATCGGGGAAGGCGCTGCCGGTCCCGTCCTACGGGTTGGCGAAGAAGTCGTTGCCCTTGTCGTCGACGACGATGAAGGCGGGGAAGTCCTCGACCTCGATGCGCCAGACGGCTTCCATCCCCAACTCCTCGTATTCCAGCACCTCGATCCTGCGGATGCAGTCCTGAGCCAGCCGCGCGGCCGGGCCGCCGACCGAGCCGAGATAGAACCCGCCGTGCTTCCTGCAGGCGTCCGTCACCTGCTTCGAACGGTTGCCCTTGGCCAGCATGACGAAGCTGCCACCGGCCGCCTGGAACCCGTCGACGTAGGAATCCATCCGCCCCGCCGTGGTCGGGCCGAACGAGCCGGAAGCATAGCCTTCCGGGGTCTTGGCCGGGCCGGCGTAGTAGACGGGGTGGTCGCGCAGGTATTGCGGCATCGGTTCCCCCTTGGTCAGCCGGTCGGCGATCTTCGCATGGGCGAGGTCGCGCGCCACGACCATCGGCCCGGTCAGCGCCAGCCGGGTCTTGACCGGGTGCTGCGACAGGGTCCTGCGGATATCGTCCATCGGCCGGGTCAGGTCTATGGCGACCACCTCGCCGCCGAGCCCGCCCTCCTCGACCTCCGGCAGGTATTTCGCGGGGTTGGCCTCGAGCTGCTCGAGAAAGATGCCCCTGGGCGTGATCTTGCCGAGGATCTGGCGGTCGGCGGAGCAGGATACGCCGATGCCGATGGGCAGCGACGCGCCGTGGCGGGGCAGGCGGACGACGCGCACGTCGTGGCAGAAATACTTGCCGCCGAACTGCGCGCCGATACCGATCCTGCGGCTCATCTCCAGGATCTCCTGCTCCATGCCGATATCGCGGAAGGCGGTGCCGAATTCCGTCCCCGCCGTCGGCAGCCCGTCGAGATAATGCGTGCTGGCGAGCTTCACCGTCTTCAGGTTCATCTCCGCCGAGGTGCCGCCGATCACCACCGCGAGGTGGTAGGGCGGGCAGGCCGCGGTGCCGAGCAGCATCATCTGGTCGCGGATGAAGGGCGCCAGCCGGTCGGGGTGCAGCGTCGCCGGGGTGGACTGGAACAGGTAGGATTTGTTGGCCGAACCGCCGCCCTTGGCGATGAACAGGAACTTGTACTCGTTGCCCCTGGTCGCATAGATGTCTATCTGCGCCGGCAGGTTGTCGCCGGTGTTCGTCTCCTCGAACATCGAGAGCGGGCTGAGCTGCGAGTAGCGCAGGCTGGTCTCGGTATAGGTCTTCAGCACGCCCTCGGACAGCGCCGCCTCGTCGTCGCCGTCGGTCCAGACATACTGGCCCTTCTTGCCCATGACGATGGCGGTGCCGGTGTCCTGGCACATCGGCAGGATGCCGCCGGCGGCGATATTGGCGTTCTTCAGCAGCTCCCAGGCGACGAAGCGGTCGTTGGAGGATGCCTCGGGATCGTCGAGGATGGCGGCGAGCTGCTTCAGATGCGCGGGGCGCAGCAGGTGGGCGACGTCGCGGAACGCCTCGGCCGCCAGCCTCGTCAGCCCGGCCGCTTCCACGGTCAGCACCTCCCTGCCGGCCAGCGTCTCGACGCCGACATGGTCGCCGGTGAGCAGCCGGTACTCTGTCTCGTCCGTGGCAAGCGGAAACATCTCGTGATAGGAAAAATCGGGCATCGGCCGGTCCTGGATGGGATTTTCGGAGGGGCGGCGCCGGGCGGCGCTATTTCTTGCGGAAGCGGTCGAGCGCGACCACCGTTTCCTTGCTGCCGGCTTCGTCCGGCGTCCCGGGCGCGCCTGCGGCGTCGGGCGGCTGGCCGGGCGCGGCCTCGCCGGCGGCGCCTTCGTCCGCCTGCTGGAACTGCAGCCCGAACTTGACCGACGGGTCGACGAAGGACGTCACCGCGTCGAAAGGCACGTGCAGCCGCTCGTTGACCCCGCCGAAGCTGAGCGTCACCGAGAACGCGGCGTCGTCCACCTGCAGGTCCCAGTACTGGTGCTCCAGCACGATGGTCATCTCGTCCGGATACTGCGCGACGAGGCGCGACGGAATCTCCACGCCCTCGGCCCGGGTGCGGAAGGCGATGTAGAAATGGTGCAGCCCCGGCAGGCCGTGCTCGGCGGTCAGCGACAGCGCCTGGCGGACCACGCCGCGCACGGCGCGCTCCATCAGCCTGGGGTATTCCAGAAAATCCTCGGTCATGGCGCCTGTTTTACGGGCTATTCCATGCGGCCCGCAAGCGGTTCGATCCCGGAAGGCTGCGTATAAGTGGGGGGCTTCTGTTGCCCGGCGCCCCCCGAACCGCGCTTACCTATGTCTAGGCAGCGAGAGCCATACGGTTGTCGTTGGCATCTGTAAAACGGCCCGATAACGGCGGTACCATGCCGAGCAAAAGACCTGTCTTTACACGCGCGTCGATCCTGTTTCGCCCCCGTAACGGGCCGCCGCAACCGCGCGGCGGCAATGGGATTGGTGGAGGCGCCGGGTACTGCCCCCGGGTCCGCATCGCTTATTCCACAGGCCGTTTATCGCCATAGCCGGCGAACCGGCACCCTCAATATAGGGGTTATCGCGCGGATTCGGAAGGGTTTCGGTCGCTCGTCTCGGGCCGCGCCGCGGGGTCGCCCCTGGCCAGAAGCATGAACATGAACAGCACGGCTGCCGTCAGCGGGATCAGGTTGACCGCGTAGACGAAGGTGACGGCCTCGCCCACCGGGCCGGGCTCGGTGGCGTCGCCCAGCCCGGCGATGGCCGACAGCATCCCGGCCAGCGCCGCGCCCACCGCGGTGCCCAGCGAACGGAAGGACGGCATCGCGGCGGCGGTGATGCGCTCCTCGCCCTTCTCTGCGAAAGCGATGGTGCGCGCCAGCAGGTGGACGTTATGGGTGCCGACCCCAAGCCCCAGCACGACGGCGGACAGGGTCAGCACGCTCAGCAGCGGCAGCGTCGCGGTCAGGGTGATCCCGGCGAGCCCCGCCATCATCAGCAGCGGCCCGATCCACAGCGCCACGCGCTCCTTCGGCCCCGACCAGCCGGAGACCCAGAACGTGCCGACGGTCCAGCCCAGCGAGATCGCCATGCTGACGAAGCTGACGAAGAGCGGCGTCACCCCGTGCACCACCTGGAGCAGCAGCGGCAGGAACAGCGGCACGGAGGTCTGCACCAGCCCGCCGATGAACAGGATCCACAGCGACAGCCCCACCGGAGAGGTCACCGACCACGCCCCGGTCGGATACATCCGGCTTTCGGCGGCGCGGTCGAGCCGGAAGGTCAGCGCGATCAGCGCGATGCCGGCCGCGATGAAGGCGACGCGGTACGCAGCGCCCGTCACCGGCCCGGCCATGGCGATGCAGAACACGCCGGTCGCCAGCGTGGCGATGCGCCCGATGGGTATGCCGCCGGGGCCGCGCCTTGCCGGGTCGCCCTCGACCCGGTCGGGAATCTTCATCCAGGCGGCGACGGAAAAGACGGCGAGGATCGGAACCATGGTCCAGAACGAGCCGCGCCACCAGCCGAGCTCGGCGAAGATCCCACCGACCGCGGGGCCGAGAAGCTGCGCCACCATCCATATCCCCTGGTTCAGCGCCAGGATGCGGGTGCGCAATGCCGGCGCGAACAGCCCGCTGATGAGCGCCATGCCGCCGCCGGTGATCAGCCCGCTGGCGTAGCCCTGCACACCGCGCGCGGCGATCAGCAGCGCCATGTCCGGGGCGATGGCGCAGCCGAGCGTGCCCAGCATGAAGACGAAGCCGCTGACGGCGTAGCCGCGCCTGGGGCCGACCGTCGCCCAGACCGGCCCGACGCTGGCCGCGCCGACGATGGCGCCGATGGTGTAGAGCAGGGCGGGCCAGGTGTAGTAGGCGGCGCCGCCGATATCGGCCACCACCGTCGGCATGACGATGGCGATGATCAGCACCTGCAGCGCATGCAGCGCCACGCCGACCAGAACCAGCAGCGTGAACGCCGCCTGGCCGCCCTGGAACAGCGCGCGCCAGTCCGCCTTTTCGGGCGGGGCGGTTGCCGCCGATGCCGCGCTGTCGCTCATCCGTGAACCGGTGACGCTGCCCTGAAACCGCCCTGCCGTATTTTTGCGCCCCTCCGGTTGCCGGGCGCGGCGAGACCGTTAAGATCGGTCCCGCGCTTCATACTGGGCGCCAACGGGAGGCGAGGTCAATGGCAAGCAGGACAGGGTCGCAGATCATCGCGATCGAGGAGCACTACCTCGATGCGGACGTCGCGGAGAAGACGCAGGGCCGCGCCGGCGGCAGGGGCGAGACGCGGGACCGGCTGGCCGATCTCGGCGAATGGCGTCTGCGCGAGATGGACGAGGCGGGGATCGACATCCAGGTGCTGTCGCATTGCCCGCCGGGCGCGCAGGCCTTCGATCCGGACGAGCTGGACCGCGCCCGGGCCGTCAACGACCGGCTGGCGCAAACCGTGAAGGCGAAGCCCGACCGCTTTGCCGCCTTCGCCTCGCTGCCGCTGCGCAACCCGGCGGCGGCGGCCGACGAGCTGCAGCGCTGCGTCGGGGAGCTGGGCTTCAAGGGCGCCATGGTGCACGGCCTGACAGACGGGAAGTTCATCGACGACCGGAGCTTCTGGCCGGTCTTCGAGCGCGCCCAGTCGCTCGACGTGCCGATCTACGTCCATCCCGGACGGCCGCATCCGGCGGTGATAGAGGCCTATTACAAGGATTATGTGGAGAAGTTTCCGTCCATCCTGTCGGCCGGGTGGGGTTTCACGGTGGAGACGGCGACCGCCGGGGTGCGGCTGATGCTCAGCGGCGTGTTCGACAAATGCCCGGACGTGAAGATCATCCTCGGCCATATGGGCGAGGGGCTGCCCTTCCTGCTGTGGCGCCTCGACATGGCGTTCGGCGGCATGCACCCGGACGCCGCGACGGTCCCGATCCGCGAGCATTTCTGCAAGCATTTCTGGATCACCACCAGCGGCAACTTCTCCAACCCGGCGCTGCTGTGCAGCGTGATGGAGATGGGGGTCGACCGTATCCTGTTCTCCGTCGACTGGCCCTATGTGATGAACCGGCCGGGCAGCGAATGGATGGAGGGCGTGCCGCTCAGCGCCGAGGACCGCGAGAAGATCCTCAACGGCAACGCCAAGCGGCTGCTGAAGATGTAGGGGGCGGCCTCGGGTGCTGGCCCGAATCGTATGCCGGCGTTAAAGTCGGGCCCGATCATGTTGAACAGCCCCGCCCGTCCATGCCGCTGACCCCGGAACAGAAGGCCGAGATCGAGGAACAGCGGGCCGCCGCCCGGCCGACCCGCCGCGCCACCGTTCCCGCCCTCGAGGACATGCTGTTCGAGCCCATCGAGGTGCTCGACCACGGCTTCGTGCGGGTGATCGACTACATGGGCGACGACGGCGCGGTGGTGCAGGCGGCCCGGGTGTCCTACGGCAAGGGCACGCGGAAGGTCAGCGAGGACCGCGGGCTGATCCGCTATCTCATGCGGCACCGCCATACCACGCCGTTCGAGATGTGCGAGATCAAGTACCACGTGAAGCTGCCGATCTTCGTCGCGCGGCAGTGGATCAGGCACCGCACCGCGAACGTCAACGAATACTCCGCCCGCTATTCGATCCTCGACAAGGAGTTCTACATCCCCGCGCCCGACCAGCTCGCGGCGCAGTCCGCCGCCAACCGGCAGGGCCGGGGCGACGTGCTGCAGGGCGCCGAGGCGCAGCGCGTGCTCGACATCCTGCGCGAGGACGCGGACCGGACCTACGCCCATTACGAGGAGATGCTGAACGAGGACACGGCCGGCAACGCGGCCGACCCCGGACGCAGCGGGCTCGCGCGCGAGCTGGCGCGGATGAACCTGACGCTCAACACCTATACCCAGTGGTACTGGAAATGCGACCTGCATAACCTGCTGCATTTCCTGTCGCTCCGCGCGGACGCGCATGCACAGTACGAAATCCGCGTCTACGCCGATGCGATGCTGAAGACGGTCGAGGCGTGGACGCCGCTGAGCTGCGAGGCCTTCATGGACTACCGCATGGGCGGGGTGCACCTGTCCGCCGCCGGGCTCGACGCGGTGAAGAAGCTGATCGCCGGCGAGGATGCGGAGGCGGTGCGCGCGGCCTCCGGACTCAGCGCCCGCGAGTGGCGCGAACTGATGGCGGCGCTGGGCCGCGACGGCTAGACGGCGCCGCGGCGGTCTGCCGCACGGGCGAAACCCTGCGCCAGCGCCCATATCTTCCTTGGAAACACGAAGACGGCCTAGTCTTGGGCAGCCCCGGTAGTGACGGGGCGCATAACGACAAAGGGAGCGAACTGCCATGATCAGGAAAATTCTCGTGCCGACCGACGGCTCCGACCATGCCGCCAAGGCCCTCGACCTCGCGGCCGACCTGGCCGGCAAGTACGGCGCCGGCATCGTGATCCTGCACGTGCTGCTGCGCGACGCCTCGCCGGCGGAGATGAAGGCGCTCGCGGGCAGGAAGCTGCCGAAGGCGACCGCCGACGAGCTCGACCGCCTGACCGAGCTGCCGCTGGAGAGCGAGGCGCTCACCGGCGCCTACGCGCCGATCCACGCCTTCGTGCCGGAGGAGGTGCAGGAGGAGGTCGGCAGGGTGATCGCCGAGAACGCGCGTGCCGCCGCCGCCGCGAAGGGCGTCTCCGATGTCAGCGTCCGGATGACGGCCGGCGACGCCGCCAAGCAGATCGTCGCCGCGGCCGAGAAGGAAGGCGCGGACATGATCGTGATGGGCAGCCGCGGCTTCGGCGACTTGAAGGGGCTGCTGCTCGGCAGCGTCTCCCACAAGGTCAGCAACCATGCGCTCTGCACCTGCGTCACGGTGAAGTAAGCGGCTCTTTGCAGGAAGGGCCCGCTGGCGCCTGTGCTCGTAATCTGTTAATGAATTCGTGTAAGATAAGGCGCTCGAACGTCTTTCACGAATGGGGCCGGGTTTGGCGAAGCGGATTTTCATTGCCCTTGCGGTGATTGCGGCGTGGGGGATTGCGGGTGCGCAGGCTGCGCCCGCGGACCGGCAGCAGGCGAATGTCGACGCGCTGGGGCCCAGCGACATCGACCGCGTGGTAGTGCTGAAGTCGGAACGCCGGCTGGTGCTGATGCGGCGCGAGAGCGTCGTGCGCGTGTTCAACGTCGCGCTCGGCCGCTATCCGACGGGTCCGAAGACGCGGGCGGGCGATGCGCGCACGCCGGAAGGCGTCTACGAGCTGGATTACAAGCTCGAGGACAGCGCCTTCTATCGGGCGATTCACGTGTCCTATCCCAACGCGCACGACCGGGCGCGTGCCCGGGCGGAGGGCGTCGATCCCGGCGGCAAGATCATGATCCACGGCCTGCCCAACGACCGCACGGCCAGCTATGTCGGCCACCCGCGGATCGACTGGACCCAGGGCTGCATCGCCGTCACCAACGCGGAGATGGACGAGCTCTGGCGGCTGGTCGAAATCGGCACCCCCATCGAAATCCACCCCTGACCGGCCGCGGCAGGCTCAGGCCTGCCGGTAGGCCGCGTCTGCGGATACCGGCCCGTCCGTGACGACGCGCCCCGTTTCCGCCATGTGCTCCAGATGGGCGAAGACCGATCGCGCGGCGGCGCGGTGCATCTTCTCCGGAATGTGGCGGTACATGCGCGCGACCATGGCCGGCACCGTGTTGGCGCCGTCGCGGATGCAGTTCATGATCTCGGTCTCGCGCATCCGGCGGTGGCTGCGATAGGCGCGGGTGAACGGCACGGGGTTGGGGATGGCCGGGCCGTGCGCCGGCAGGTATGTCGCCTCGCTCCGCGCCAGGCACTTGTCCAGGCTCGCCATGTATTCGCGCATGTTGCCGTCCGGCGGCGACACCACGGTGGTGTTCCAGCCCATGATGTGATCGCCGGTGAACAGGAGGTTCTCCTCCGCCAGGGCGAAGCACATGTGGTTCGACATGTGGCCGGGGGTGTGCACGGCCTCCAGCGTCCAGCCGTCGCCCGCCGTCACCATGCCGTCCTCCAGCACGCGGTCGGGGGCGAATTCGTAGTGGATCGATTCCGCCGGGGCGTCGCCCGCCGGGATCGGGCGCGGGTGCGCGCCGGACAGCACGCCGCCGGTCACGCCCTGCAGCGGCGCGGCGCCGGGGGAATGGTCGTGATGGGTGTGGGTGACGAGAATATGCGCCACGGTCTCGCCTTTGAGGGCGGCGACCAGCGCCTTCAGGTGCTCGTCCAGCAGCGGGCCGGGGTCGATCACCGCCACCTCGCCGCGGCCGACGATGAAGGTGTTGGTCCCGTGAAAGGTGAAGCCGCTGGGGTTGCGCGCGATCACGCGGCGGACCAGCGGCGTGATCTCCGCCACCGCGCCGTACTCGAAGTCCATCTGCTTTCTGAACGGGATGTCGCCGCCGGACATGGTCGCTACTCGATGACGATCTCCGGCCCGGCCGGCGTGCCGCCGGCGCCGCCGACCTTGTCCCAGATCGCGGCGGCGATCGCCATGTAGGCGGCGGCGTGGGGGCCGTCGGGGTCGGCCACCACGGTCGGCCGGCCGTTGTCGATGCCCTCGCGGATCGCCATGTCCAGCGGGATCTCGCCGAGGAAATCCACCCCCATCTGCTCCGCCGCGCGCCGCGCGCCGCCGTGATTGAAGATGTCGGACCGTTCGCCGCACTCGGGGCAGACGAAATAGCTCATGTTCTCGACGATGCCGAGCACAGGCACCTCGACCTTGCGGAACATGTTGAGCCCCTTGCGCGCATCCAGAAGCGCCAGGTCCTGCGGCGTGGAGACGATGACCGCGCCGGCCAGCGGCACCCGCTGCGCCATGGTGAGCTGCGCGTCGCCGGTGCCGGGCGGCATGTCCACCACCAGCACGTCCAGCGGGCCCCACTCGACATCCCCCATCATCTGTTCCAGCGCGCCCATCACCATCGGGCCGCGCCAGATCATCGGCGTGTCCGGCGGCACCAGGAAGCCGATGGACATGCAGCGCATGCCGAATTTCTCGATCGGCAGCAGCCGCTTGCCGTCGGGGGAGCTCGGCTTGTCGTGGATGCCCAGCATCATGGGCATGGAGGGGCCGTAGATGTCGGCGTCGAGCATGCCGACGCGCAGCCCCTGTGCGACCAGCGCCAGCGCGATGTTCGCGGCCGTGGTGGATTTCCCGACGCCGCCCTTGCCGGAGGCCACCGCGACGATGGCCGTCACGTCCGGCAGCAGCTCGCGCCGCGGCGCGCCCTGGGGCGCCGCCCTGGTTCCGGCGGCCGGGGCGGACTTCGATTCCGCGGTCAGCACGGCGGTGACCGACAGCACGCCGGGCACCGACCCGGCCGCCTTCTCCGCGGCCTTGCGCAGCGGCTCCAGCGTCTGGCCGCGCTGCGGATCGACTTCGATGGTGAAATGGACGTTGCCCTGCTTGACCGCCAGCCCGCCGACCATCCCGAGCGCGACGATATCGCCGCCGCGGTCCGGGTCGGTGACCGTTTTCAGGGCCTCAAGGATTGCCGATTCGGTCGGTTCAGCCACGTGAAATCGTCCTCTGGGCGGGGAATGTCCCGCGCGGGCAATGGCCGCGCGCGTTGCGTATTGAGCCAAGCTAACATATATAGCCCCTATACCCGGCCGGAAACCCCGGCTGGCGGTTGCGCGCGCGGTTGCGCTGCGGCAACCGGGGGACAGTTTTCGAATTTTCGGGGAAATCAGATATGCCGTGGCAACAGCAGGGTGGAAGCGGAGGCGGGGGCGGCCCGTGGGGCAGCGGTCCCGGCAGGACGCAGCCGCCCGACTTCGAGGACATGATCCGCAAGGGGCAGGAGAAGTTCCGGCGGATGATGCCCGGCGGGTTCGGCAGCGGGAAGGGCATCGTGCTGATCGTGCTCGCCCTCGTCGTCATATGGCTGTTCAGCGGCGTCTATCGCGTGCAGCCGGGCGAACAGGGGGTGGAGCTGCTGTTCGGCCGTTTCGTCAAGCACACCGCGCCGGGGCTCCATATCTGGTTCCCTGCGCCGATCGGCGAGGTCGGGACGCCCAATGTCGAGCGCACCAATACGATCGATATCGGCTTCCGCGGCACCGCCGGGGCGGGGCAGGCGTCCCTGGTGCGCGATGTGGCGGAAGAAAGCCTGATGCTGACCGGCGACCAGAACATCATCGACATCGATTTCGTCGTCCAGTGGCGCATCAATAACGCGCGCGACTACCTGTTCAATATCCGCGATCCGGAACAGACCGTGAAGCTGGCCGCGGAAAGCGCGATCCGCGAGGTGGTCGGCCAGACGCCGCTGGAAGATGCGCTGGCCCGTCGCCGCGCCGAGGTGGAAGCGAGGACCAGGGAGCTGCTGCAGCGCATCCTGGACGGCTACCGCGCCGGCGTGTTCGTCGCCGACGTGAAGCTGCAGAAGGTGGATCCGCCGCAGCCGGTGATCGACACCTTCAACGACGTGCAGCGGGCGAAGCAGGATCGCGAGCGCCAGCAGAACGAGGCGCAGGCCTATCGCAACGATATCCTCCCCAAGGCGAAGGGCGAGGCGCAGCGGATGATCCAGGAGGCGACAGGTTACCGCGAGCAGCAGATCCAGGAGGCCGAGGGCGAGGCCAAGCGCTTCCTGTCCGTCTTCGAGGCCTACAAGGGCGGCAAGGCGGTCACGATGAAGCGGCTCTATCTCGAGCGCATGCAGAACGTGCTGAAGAACTCCGAGAAGGTGATCATCGACAAAGGCACCGGGCAGGGGGTCGTGCCCTATCTGCCGTTGCCCGAAATCAACAAGCGGCGCACCGCCGCCACGCCGAACTAGGGGGCTTCGCCATGAATAAAGTGTTTCTGATTATCCTTGGCGTCGTCGTGATCGTGCTCGGCGTGATCGGGTTCGACGCCTTCTATACCGTTCACCAGACCCAGCAGGCGCTGGTGCTGCAGTTCGGCCGGCCCATTCTCGTGGAGCGGGAGCCGGGGCTCAAGATCAAGCTGCCGCTGCTGCAGGACGTCGAATATTTCGACCGCCGCATCCTCAACCTCGATCCGCCGGCGCAGGAGGTCATCCTCGCCGACCAGAAGCGCATCAACGTCAATGCCTTCGTGCGGTTCCGCATTCTCGATCCGCTGGAATTCAAGAAAAGGGCCAACACGACCGCCAACTTCATCCAGCTTTTCGGGAACCGGCTGAACTCCGCGGTGCGCGCCGAGGTCGGCACCGTGCTGCTGGGCGACATGCTGTCCGGGAAGCGCAACGACATCATGCGGCGCATCACCGCGCAGCTTAAGGGGACAGCGCCCGAGTTCGGCATCGAGGTGGTGGATGTCCGCATCGGCCGCACCGACCTGCCGGAAACCACCAGCCAGTCGGTCTACAACCGCATGCGGTCCGAGCGTCTCGCCCAGGCCTCGCAGCTTCGCGCCGAGGGCGCGGAGATCAAGGCGCGCATCCAGGCGGAAGCGGACCGTGAGCGCACCATCATCATCGCCGAGGCGCAGCGCGAGTCGCAGATCCTCCGGGGCGAGGGCGAAGGGCGGCGGACCACCATCCTCAACAACGCCTTCGGCCAGGATCCCGAATTCTTCTCCTTCTATCGGAGCATGGAGGCCTACGACAACGCGCTGGGCGCGGGCACGACCATGGTGCTGTCGCCGAACAGCGAGTTCTTCCGTTACTTCCGTGACGTTCAGGGCGACGATCTGACCCAGCCGGTCAATTAGCAGCCCCGCGCGCCGGCGATGGCAGGCGAGTTTCTGACGGCTGTTGCGCTGATCCTGGTGATTGAAGGCGCGCTGTACGCCCTGTTTCCGCAGCCGATGAAGAAGCTGCTGCTGCATGTCCTGGGCATGCCGGTGTCGTCGATGCGGATCGCGGGGCTGGTGTCCGCGGGCGCCGGGGTCTTCCTGGTCTGGCTGCTCCGGGGCTGAGTGGCGTCGGCCGGTGACGCCGCCGCGGGTAACAACGGGATGAGGGGTGGCATTCGCCACAATCTGCCCATATTTCATGGTATCCATGTTGCCCGCGCCTGTCCGGAATCCGCATCGCGGCCCGGGTGTATGCGCGCCGACGGCGGTGAGGAGCGGGCCGCGTCGGCGGTCGACTGGTCGAGGAGAGTGAAAAAATGACGAAGACGGGATTTATCGCAGCGCGCGCAAGCCGCTCCGCGCCGTTCGCGTGGCAGCTTATGACGCTTGTGCTGCTGGCGGCGGTGGCCCTTGCCGCGACGCCGGCCCTGTCGCGATCGGCGCCGGACGGTTTTGCCGATCTGGCCGCAAAGCTGTTGCCGGCGGTGGTCAACATCTCGACGACCCAGACGGTCAAGCGCGACGGCCCGGAACAGCAGATGCCGCAGTTTCCGCCCGGCTCGCCGTTCGAGGAATTCTTCAAGGAGTTCTTCGACCGCCAGCAGCGGCGCGACTCGCCGGCGCGGCGGGCGACGTCGCTCGGCTCCGGCTTCGTCATCGATCCGTCGGGGCTGGTGGTGACCAACAACCACGTCATCGCCGAAGCCGACGAGATTTCGGTGATCCTGCACGACGACACCAAGCTCACCGCCGAGGTGGTGGGGCGCGACGCGAAGACCGATCTCGCCCTGCTGCGGGTCAAGCCGACAAAGCCGCTTCGCCATGTCACGTTCGGGGATTCCGACAACTCGCGAGTGGGCGACTGGGTGGTCGCGATCGGCAACCCGTTCGGACTCGGCGGCACGGTGACGGCCGGCATCATCTCGGCGCGGGCGCGCAACATCAACTCCGGCCCCTATGACGACTTTCTGCAGACCGACGCCTCGATCAACCGCGGCAATTCCGGCGGACCGATGTTCAACCTGAAGGGCGAGGTGATCGGCATCAACACGGCGATCTTCTCTCCCTCCGGCGGCAGCGTCGGCATTGGATTCGCCATTCCGTCCAAGCTGGCGAAGCCGCTGATCGACCAGCTCAAGACCTTCGGCCGCGCGCGGCGCGGCTGGCTCGGCGTGCGGATCCAGACCGTCACCGAAGAGCTGGCGGAAAGCCTCGGCCTCGATGCGCCCAAGGGTGCGCTGGTCGCTAACGTGACCGAGAAGGGGCCGGCGGAGGACGCGAAGATCAAGGTCGGCGATATCGTGCTGCGCTTCGACGGCAAGCATGTGGAGGAAATGCGCCACCTGCCGCGCATCGTGGCCGAGACCGAGGTCGGCAAGAGAGTCGACGTCGCCGTGTGGCGCCAGGGCAAGGAAGTCCGGCTTCACGTCACGCTCGGCGAGTTTCCGGAAGATGCCAAGGTCGCCGCCGGCACCGAGGAAGGCAAGCCGGACGGCACCACCGAGGACGGCGGCGGCGGCGCCCAGACGCTGGGGCTGACCGTGGCGCGGCTGACCGCCCAGATTCGCCAGCGGCTCAGCCTGCCGGACGATGCCGAGGGCGTTGTCGTCACCGAAGTCGAGGAAAACAGCGTCGCGGGCGAGAAAGGCGTGCGCCCGGGCGATCTGATCCGCAAGATCGGTCCCGACCAGGAAGCGGTGGAGAACCCCGGACAGGTCGTCGCCAAGGTCGACGCGGCGCGGAAGGACAAGCTGAAGGCCCTGCTGTTCCTGATGGAACGCGAAGGCAATCCACGCTTCGTCGCCATCCCGCTGGAGAAGGCAAAGGGGTAGCCACGGCTCCGCGCGCCGGCGGCGGGCGCTCTATTCAGACGGGCGACAGGTCGGCCCGCCGGTAGCCCTGCATGTACAGCAGCGCCGTCAGGTCGCCGTGGGTCACGACGGCAGGAGCCTCGGCGCACACCAGCGGCTTGGCGTGAAAGGCGACGCCCAGCCCGGCCGCCCGGATCATCGGCAGGTCGTTGGCGCCGTCTCCCACCGCCATGGTGGCGTCGAGCGCGATTCCCTGCCCGGCGGCGGTGCGCCGCAGCGCCGCCAGCTTCGCGTCCTTGTCGAGGATCGGCTCCGCCACGCCGCCGGTCAGCACGCCGTCCGCGATCTCCAGCCGGTTGGCGAGATGGGCGTCGAAGCCGCACCGCGCGGCGATGCGGCTGACGAAAAACTCGAAACCGCCGGACACCAGCACCGCATATGCGCCATGGGCGCGCATGGTGGCGACCAGCGTTGCCGCGCCCGGCGTCAGTGCGATGCGCGCCAGCGTGTCCTCCAGCGCGGCGACGGGCAGGCCCTTCAGCAGCCCCACGCGCTCGCGCAGCGCGGCTCGGAAATCCAGCTCGCCCCGCATGGCGCGCTGTGTGATGGCGGCGACGTGATCCTTCAGCCCGGCATGGTCGGCCAGCTCGTCCAGCGTTTCGCCGGTCACGATGGTGGCGTCCATATCGGCGATCAGCAGCCGCTTGAGCCGCGTCGCCGCCGGCTGCACCACCGCGTCGAACCCGTCCGCGGCGGCGGCGTCCGAGGCCGCCGCGCGCAGCGCCGCGACCGGGGCGGCGCCGGTTTCCAGCGGCAGGTCGCAGGCTATGCCGGGGGCGAGCCAGTCCGGCGCGCCGGCGTCCGCGCCCGCGCCGCGCAGCGCCGCGGCGATGGCGGCGACCGCGTCTTCCGTCAGGTCGGCGCGCGCGGGGCTGGCGATGATCGTGGCGACGTGGGACATAGGGCTTGTTATGCGGGCATTCTGTAACAGGCGGCGCGGCGATGCGGGCTGACGGGGGGGACGGCGGGTGCGTGGTTATCGCCGGTCCGACGGCGAGTGGCAAGACCGCGCTGGCGCTGGCGGCGGCGCGGCGGTTCGGCGGCGAGATCGTCAATGCCGATTCGATGCAGATCTACAGCGGCATGGCGGTGCTGACCGATGCGCCGGACGAGGCGGCGCGCGCCGGCGTCCCCCATCATCTCTTCGGCGTGCTGGACCCGGCCGGGCCCTGCTCCGCCGGCGCCTGGCGGGATATGGCGCTGGCGGCGATAGCCGGCATCCGCGCGCGCGGCCGTACGCCCATCGTGGTCGGCGGCACCGGGCTCTATATCCGGGTGCTGATGCGCGGCATCGCCGGGGTTCCCGCCGTGCCCGCCGGCATGCGGGCGGCGCTGCGCGCGCGCGGCGCGGCGATGACCGCCGAGGCGCTGCACGCGGAGCTCGCCCGCTGCGACCCGGCCGCCGCCGACCGGATCGATGCCGGCGACCGCCAGCGCGTATTGCGGGCGCTTGAGGTGCTGGAGGCGACCGGCCGTTCCCTGCTGGAGTGGCAGCGCGCCGCGCCGCCGGAGGACACCGGAGGCCTGCGTTTCTTCACCGTGCTGCTCATGCCGCCGCGCGAACGGGTCTACGCCGCCATCGACGCCCGGTTCGAAACCATGGTCGAACGCGGCGCGCTGGACGAGGTGGCGGCGCTGGCGCGGCGCGGCCTGGACCCCGAACTGCCGGCGATGAAAGCGCTCGGCGTGCCGGCGCTGTGCCGGCACCTTGCCGGGGAGATCGGCCGCGACGCGGCGGTCCGCGCCGCGCAGCAGGCGAGCCGGCGCTACGCCAAGCGGCAGATGACCTGGTTCCGTCATCAGTTTGTTGCGGACATGGTCGTCGGATCGCAATTTTCGGAATGCCATCAGACAGAAATCTTTGCGAAAATTAGCAATTTCCTGTTGACCCGCCCGGGCTGAGTGACTATTTTCGCCCTTCTGCCGCGCCCGCCGGGCGCGGTTGCCGTCTCTGCGGGCCGCCTCGGGCGACACCGCGCGGCGCGGCATCGGGTATGGGCAGTCCGGGACCGGGACGGGGCGGCATGGCGCGCCGCCGTCACGGGTGGAAGGAGCGGGTAAGGCCATGGCGAAACGCAAGCTCAGCGGATCGGACATCATCATCAAATGCCTGCTCGACCGCGGCGTCGACACGGTGTTCGGTTATCCCGGCGGCGCGGTGCTGCCGATCTACGACGCGATCTTCAAGCAGAACCGGCTGCGCCATTTTCTCGTCCGCCAGGAAGGCGGCGCGGTGCATATGGCGGAGGGCTACGCGCGCTCCACCGGCAAGGTCGGCGTCGTTCTCGTGACCTCCGGTCCGGGTGCGACCAACGCCGTCACCGGGCTCGCCGATGCGCTGATGGATTCGATCCCGGTCGTCTGCCTGACCGGCCAGGTGCCGACGCATCTGATCGGTAACGACGCGTTCCAGGAGGCCGACACCACCGGCATCACCCGGCCCTGCACCAAGCACAACTACCTCGTCCGCGACGTGAACGACCTGGCGAAGACGATCCACGAGGCGATCTATGTCGCCACCAGCGGCCGGCCGGGCCCGGTGGTCATCGACCTGCCCAAGGACGTGCTGATCAACGAGGCCTGGTACGAGGACGGCAAGCACAACATCGTCAAGCACAAGACCTACCGTCCGCGCTTCAAGGGCGACGCGGCGCGCATCAAGGAGGCGGTGGACCTGATCGTCGCCGCCAAGCGTCCGCTGTTCTACTGCGGCGGCGGGGTGATCAATGCCGGGCCGCAGGCCTCGAAGCGGCTGGGCGAGTTCGTGCGCATGACCGGCCACCCGATCACGCTGACGCTGATGGGGCTCGGCGCCTATCCGGCGAACGACCGGCAGTTCCTCGGCATGGTCGGCATGCACGGCACCTACGAAGCCAACCTCGCCATGCACGATTGCGACGTGATGGTGAATATCGGCGCGCGGTTCGACGACCGCGTGACGGGCCGGCTGGACGCCTTCGCGCCGCAGGCGAAGAAGATCCACGTCGATATCGATCCCAGCTCGATCAACAAGAACGTCGCGGTGGACGTGCCGATCGTCGGCGACTGCAACGCGGTGCTGCGCGACATGATCGCCGAGTACCAGTCGCGCAAGCCGAAGATCGACCGGAAGGCGCAGTCCGCCTGGTGGCGCAAGATCGACCAGTGGCGCGCCCGCGACTGCCTGCGCTACCGCGCCTCGGACACGGTGATCAAGCCGCAATACGCGCTGCAGCGCCTGTACGAGAAGACGCGCAAGCTGGACTGCTACTACACGACCGAG
>WHUE01000055.1 GCA_009377375.1 Alphaproteobacteria bacterium
TCAGGAACACGTCCGACATGCGCCAGTTCTGGTTGGCCTGCATGAAGTAGTTATGCGCCGTCCGGTTATGGCCGGAATCCCGCGCAGCCTTCGCCTTGGCCTCGATGCGTTCCGCCAGCGCGATCCAGGCGGCCTCCCAGCCGGCCTTGTCGCCGTCCTCGACGGTCTCGGCGAGCCGGGCGATGTCGAACACGTCGCCGCCGCCCTGCTGCGCCTCGGCCACGAGCCGCAGCGTCTGGCTGGCGAACGGCCCGGTCGGGCGCAGGAACTGAAACCCCATAGATATTTCCTCTGTCTGCCTGAAACTTTCGGCCGAAGGCCTTTTCCCTACGCCTTGCCGGCATTGGACAGGGACGGGCGGTCGCGGTAGCCCTCTTCCGGCGCCGGAATGCCGTCCACCAGGTGCCATTCGGAGAAGCGGTTCTCGCGGAACGAGACCGGCTTCCAGTTCCCGGTCACGAAATCGGAATCCGAGAAATACTCGAAGGCGCCGCCGACCGGCGTCTTGACGTACCAGAAATAGGCGGAGGACACCGGATGCCGGCCCGGGCCCACCTCGGTCTGCCATCCCTGCTTGCGTGTGACGTAGAGCCCGCCGCCGAACACCTCGTGGATGTCGTTCACCTCGAAGGCGATGTGGTGGAAGCGGGTGTTGCCGTCCCGGCTCCAGATCAGGAACAGGTTGTGATGGTCCTCGCGCTCGGCATTGCGCATGAAGGTCGCCGCGCCGCCGGCATATTTGTCGGAAATCGGGAAGCCGAGGCGCTTGTGATAGAACTTCTCCGCCGCCTCCAGGTTCGGCACGATGAAGCCGATATGGCCCATGCGCAGCGGCTGGGCGCGCTCGTACAGCTTCGCCCGCGCGTCGATACGCCGGTAATGGCCGGCATGGTTGAACCGCTCCGGCGTCGCCTTGACCCGCTTTTCCCGCTGCCACAGCCGGAACCCGACCCCGATATTGTTGGGATCGAGGCAGTGGATCGTGCCGTCCGCGTCCACCGTGACCTCGCGGTCGCGCTCCAGCTCCTTGCGGATGGCGGCGAGGTGCTTCCTGGACGAGACGCCCCAGATCATCTCGCGGAAATGCATGCCCTCCTGCGCGGCGGGCGGCAGGGCGGGATAGTCGTCGGGCCGCAGGACGATCTCGCTGCCGATCCGCGTGGCGAACACGGCGCCTTTCTTGCCGTCCCGGACCTTCTTCAGCCCCCAGTCGGCAAGGAACGCCTTTGCCTTCTTCATGTCCGGCGCGGTGAAAACGGCCGTGTCGAGCCCGACGATCGCCATGGCGCAGCCTCCCTGACTGGATGCGGATACCTTGCGCCGGATCATGCCGCCGCGGGCGCGCGGGTGCAACCCCGCGCGGCGGGCAGCGCCCGGACGAGGGAACTTTTGCGCAGGCGTCGCGTTTACGCCATGAGGAAGATGTGCGCGGCCCCGGCTGCGCATGGCGAGTCAGATCACAACAAGGACGCAAACCATGTCTTTCGCACGAAAAACCATCGGAATTCTCTCTGCCGGGCTGGTGGCGCTGGCGCTTTCGGCCTGCGCCGGCGGGTCGCAGCAGGAGAGCACGGGGCAGTATGTCGACAGCGCCGCGATCACCACGAAGGTCAAGACCGCCATCGCGAGGGCGGACGGGCTGAGCCCCTTCAGCATCAACGTCGAGACCTACAAGGGCACGGTGCAGCTCAGCGGATTCGTCGACACGCCGGCGCAGAGGCAGCGCGCCGAAGAGGTCGCACGCGGCGTCGAGGGAGTCGACCAGGTTGTGAACAATATCCGCGTGAAGGTGTCCAGCCTGGGCGCCCCCGCCCCCGCCGGCTGAGCGGGCGGGGGCCAGCGGCGGCCGCCCCGATTTGAAGGCGGGCGCCCCGCTCGCCGGCCGCGGAGGTCAGAAGGGCGAGAGATGGCCTGCCAGGAAGACGAAGGCGACGCCGGCGATCGCGCCGCCCCCGACCCGGAGCCAGGTCCGACGCAGCGCGTCCTCGGCGAAGAGCCGTCTTGCGGCCTCCATCGCGGCGACGGCGATCCCGTACTGAATCAGGCCGAAACCGAGCAGATAGGCGAAGACGGGCGTCGGCTCCGCGCCGAACACCGCCTCGCCATAGGCGAAGCCGTGGAAGATGCCGGCGACCGCGAACAGCGCCGCGAGGGCCCCCGCGCGCAGATCGGTGCGGAGGACCAGAAGGATGCCTGCAATCATCACCGAGGCGGCGATGGCGATTTCCACGAAGGGCAGGCTGACGCTGGCCAGATGCAGCAAGGTGCCCGCCATCGTGGCGGCGACGAAGGCGCCCGGCATCAGGTAGCGCCTGGCGCAGAACAGCGACAGCAGGCCCACCCCGACCACGAACGCGAAATGGTCGAGCCCGATGACGGGGTGGCCGATCCCCGACAGGAACCCGTGAAGGAAGCTCTGCGGGACCTGGCCGCCCATCGGGTGGTGCGCCAGCGCCGGGGCGGCCGTCGCCGCCGCCGCGAACGCGGTGGCCAGGGCGGGAACGGATCTGGAAAATGGGAGTCTGGTCATTGCAAAGCACCTGTTTGCCCGGATTTCGTCTTCGGCGATCGCGGCGCGACCCGCCACACCGGGAAATATCTCACACTCGGCGCGGTCCGTCTTGCGGCGACAGGAAATTTCCGCCGGCACGACGATGACGCCGTCGCCATCGGGAACCGGGGCCGTCAGGAGGCGCGGGGCAGCGAGGCGGGGCCGAAGCGGACCAGGGGCGGCGCGGCCGCGGCATCGGGCGCGGCGCGGCGGCGCCAGAGCGGCGGCAGCGTGTCCCGGTGGCGGCGGAAATACAGGATCATGGCGGCGAAGCCGAGGCTCATCGCGCCGCCGATGACGTAGAACGCCGCCTCCACCCCGAACAGCTCCGCGATCAGCCCCATCAGCACGGGCGCGGCGATCGAGGCCACGCGGTTGAGCGTCCCGCGCAGCCCGATGGACAGGCCGCGCTCGCCCGGCCCCACCGCGCCGAGCAGCAGCGAGACGGTCAGCGGCTGGCTCACCCCCAGCGCGCCCATCCGCAGCGCCATGAAGACGCCGAGCATGGTCAGACCGGCGATCATCGGCGTCAGGCAGACGAAGACCACCGCCGCCCAGGACGCGAGCAGCAGCAGCCACGGCCCCGGCACGTAGCGGCACAGCCGCCCGGTGAGCAGCGCGCCGCCCGCCCCGGCCGCCGCGCCGAGCGAGACCAGCCCGCCGATCTCGGTCGCGCCGAGCCCCATGCCGGTCAGCCAGGACAGGTAGAACGTGCCCTGGATGGCGGCGACGAGGTGATAGACCGCGCCCAGCAGGGTCACCATGGCGATGGCGGGCTGGCCGATGAGCCGGAAGGCCGAGACGTAGTCCGCCGGTCGCGGCAGCAGCGTGCGCGCGGCGGCGAGCCGCCCGGCCCTGGCGGCTGGCGCCGGCGCGGCGATATCCGCCTCGCGCCGCGGCAGCGCCAGGGCGGAGACCAGCATGCCGAGGGCGAGCAGCGACAGCACGCCGAACCCGCCCCAGGGGCCGAGCTGGTCCCAGCTCGCCCCGGCGACGAGGGGGCCCAGCAGCGGCCCGCCCTTGGCGATGGCGGTGAGCCGGCCGGCATAGCCGGTCCGGCTGCCGAGATGGTGGCCGATCAGCGTCTGCGCCCCCATCCAGCCCAGGATGTCGGTGAGCCCGGCGAAGAGCTGACAGAGGATCAGCACCCAGAGCCAGGACGCGCCCGGATAGAACAGCGGCACCATCGCGCCGAGCAGCGCGACGCCGATCATCACCCGCCGCACCCCCACCCTGTCCATCAGCGCGCCGGCATGGATCGACAGCAGCAAAGGCAGGAAGTGCCGCGCCGCGAAGACCAGCCCGAGCATCGCCGGCGACGCGCCCAGCGCCACCGCCTGCAGCGGCACCAGCACCATGGAGGTGTAGTAGATGGCCGTGGCGAAGAAGCCGACGCCGTAGATCGGCGCCTGAAGGCGCCAAGGGTAGCGGGTTTCCATTCGTTTCCTGAACGCGGGGGGCCGCGGAAAATTACTTAGAACCCTAACCTATACCTATTAAGCAATTACAATAACTGAAAAATCCGCGACCGCCCCATGCGCTGAAAGCATGGCTCCGATGACCGTTCCCTGTGCAGCGGTGACCGCGCCGCGAGCACGGGCGGCCGGCGGGAAAGGCCACGGATTTCCGCCCTTGCAGCCGATTGCGGAGCGGCGCCCGGTATGGGCGGCGGTCCCGCCTGCCGCTTCCGTGGGCAGCCGGGGCGCCCACCGCGTCGCGCGAAAGCGGCAGCAGTTTGCATCTCAAGGGAGACGAACAGGATTGGCGCGCCCGGCAGGATTCGAACCTGCGACCCCAGGATTAGGAATCCTGTGCTCTATCCTGCTGAGCTACGGGCGCCCCACGGTCCCTATAGCACAGGTGGCCGGGCGGGGTCAGCAGGCGCCGCGCGATGCGGCGTCGAAGCCGGCGCGGTCAGCCCCGCCCGCCGGCGCGCACCGCCTGTACCGGCGGGCACGGCAGGCTGCCGAACGAGCAGAACACGCAGCAGTCGCCGGGCAGCGGCTTCAGCACCGCGCCGCAGCCCTTGCAGTCGTAGAAATACTGGCAGGCCTCGTCCGGCATGACCTCGCTTTCCGCATGGCCGCACCCGGGACAGGTGAGGGTCGAGCGCCGGTTCACGGCCGCCGCCGTCTGCGCCGCCACATCCCGTAGCCGGCCATGACCGCGAAGACCGCGAACGCCGGCAGCAGGACGTAATCGAGCCAGCCGGCCGCCACGGAGAACCCGAGGAACCCGAGTGCGACGACCAGCACCGGGGTCAGGCAGAAGATCGCCGCGACGACCGCGCCGACGATCCCGGTCTTCGCCAGCGTTTCGGGCTTCATCCGCGCGCCACGCCCAGCCCTGCGGCCTTCAGGGTTTCGGCATCGGGCCCGCCCCGCGCGCAGCACACGGCGAGGGCGCCGTCGATCGCGACCGCAGGAACCGACGCCCCGCCCAGCCGGGTCAGCCGCTGCGCGACCGCCGCGTCGTTCATGTCGAGAACCCGGACATCGCAGGACTCGCAGGCCAGCCCGCGAACCATCTCGACCGCCGCCTCGCATACCGCACATCCGGCGCTGAAAATCTCCACCACACGCTTGTCTGCCATGATCGTCCTCCATAGGTCGTTTCGCGGGACATCCCGCGCGATCCATGGCAGGATAGAATCTGTAGCGGCTACAGATACAAGGGTGAATTTCATGGCCCGCATGGGAATCGGCGCGCTCGCGCGCCGCACCGGCTGCAACATCGAAACCATCCGGTATTATGAGCGCATCGGCCTGCTTCCGCCGCCGCCGCGCAGCGCCGGCGGACACCGCGTCTACGACGAAAATCACGCCGGGCGGTTGAGCTTCATCCGCCGGGGCCGGGCGCTCGGCTTCCCGCTGGACCACGTCGCCGAGCTGCTCGGCCTGGCCGAGGATGACGCGGATATCTGCGCGGATGTCCGCACCCTGGCTGCCGCACGGCTCGGCGACGTGCGCGCGAAGCTGCGCGACCTCAGGCGGCTTGAGGCGGCGCTAAAGGAGATGATCGCGCGGTGCGAGGACGAAGGGTCGTCATGCTGCCCGATCCTGGAGGCGCTGCAGGAACCGTAGAGCGACGGCACCGCGGCGGCCGTCGCGTCAGTTCAGCGGAATGCCGTAGGTGACGCTGAGGACCTCGGTGCCGGGGTTGCTTTCGCCCAGCCCGGCGTTGGACAGGTGATAGAACATGACCCCGAGCCGCGAACGGTTGTCGAAGCGCCAGGCCAGTTCCAGCGCGGAGCGGAACTCCATCGTGTGGCCGAGATCCTTGCCGCTGCCGTCGTGATAGGCGCCGGCGGCGAAGCTCGGCGTGGCCACGACGCGGCGGCCGAAGAAGATGTCCATCGCCAGGCCGCCATAGCCGTAGACCGCCGCCTCGGAGGTGGCCATCGCCCCGAAGACCGGCTTGAGCGCCCAGAGCATCTTGCGGCCGTGGAACTCGAACCGGAACTCCGCGGCGTCCTCGTTGTCGTTGATGTCGAAATAGCCGACGCCGAGGTTGAGAAAGGCGGGATCGTCCGCCCGCGCCGCCCCGCCGGAAGCCGCGAGCGTCAGCGCCGCGGCGCAGACGACGCCGAGAATGCGACTGATAGTAATCACCTTGTCCGTTCCTTCCCCCGACCCCGCGGACATCTTACGGATCGCCGCGGAAGGTGCAACTCTAGAACCGCTTCTTCAGCCTCTCGGTCGCCCGGATCAGCGCGGCGCGGATGCCTGGTTCCATCGCCGAATGCCCGGCATCGGGCACCACGACATAATCGGCTTCCGGCCACGCGTTGTGCAGCTCGTCCGCGGTGACGATGGGGCACACCATGTCGTAGCGCCCCTGCACGATGATGCCCGGCAGGTGGCGGATGCGGTCGATGTTCTCCAGCAGCGCGTTCGTCGGCATGAACAGGTCGTTGACGAAGTAATGGGTTTCGATCCGCGACAGCGCCGACGCCATCGCGTCGGAGGAGAACGCGGCGACCGTCTCCGGGCTCGGCAGCAGGGTGGAGCAGGCGCCCTCGAACGCGCTCCACGCGCGGGCGGCGGGAAGGCGCACGGCGGGATCCTCGTCCAGCAGCCGCTTGTGGAACGAACCCAGGATATCGCCGCGCTCGTCCTTGGTCAGCGGTTCGACGAAGCGGCGCCAGGCTTCCGGAAACACGGTGCGCATGCCGTAGAGGAACCAGTCCAGCTCGCGCTGGCGGCCGAGGAAGATGCCCCGGAGCACGAGGCCGAGACAGCGGTCAGGGTACGCCTCGGCGTAGGCCAGGCCGAGCGTGCTGCCCCAGGAGCCGCCGAAGACCAGCCATTTGTCGATATCGAGCTGTTCCCGCAGCCGCTCGGCGTCCGCGATCAGATGCTGGGTGGTATTGTTGTCAAGCGAGCCCTGCGGTTCGGACCGGCCGGCGCCCCGCTGGTCGTAGACCACGATGCGCCACGCCCGCGGATCGAAGAACCGGCGGTGCACCGGCGTCGCCCCCGCTCCCGGCCCGCCGTGCAGAAACACGACGGGGATGCCGTCGGGCGCGCCGGACTGCTCGTAGTACATGACGTGGCCTCCGTCGAGCGGAAGCCGGCCAGTGTCGAACGGTTCGATTGGTGGAAAGAGCTGCTCGCGAGTCATATTTTAGGAATCAAGACGGCGGCGGCGGCCGTCCTCGACCGGGAGGGGTTGCCTGAAGGCGATGATCAATAGCTCGGTACTCTATAACGGAGGCGAAAGGCGTTGGCAAAGCCGGTTTGGTCCGGCGCGCCGCGCGGATTCCGCGTGAAATCGCGCCTGTTCGTCCTGTTCCTCGCGGTCGCCTGCGTCGCTGCCCCGAGGATGCCGCGCGCCGCCGACTGGCCGCGCGCCACCGAGGCCGCGCGGGCGGGCGTTGTAGCGCGCGCCGTCGACGGCGACACGCTGGTGCTGGAAACGGGAATCCAGGTGCGGCTGGTCGGACTCCAGGCGCCCAAGCTGCCGCTGGGCCGGGCAGGCTTCGCCAAATGGCCGCTGGCGGACGAGGCGAAGGCGGCGCTGGAATCGCTCACGCTGGGGAAGGCGCTGACGCTGTCCTACGGCGGGCAGCGCATCGATCGCCACGGGCGCCTGCTGGCGCATCTGGCCGACGGGTCCGGGCGCTGGATCCAGGGCGCCATGCTGGAGGCGGGCATGGCGCGGGTCTATTCCTTCGCCGACAACCGCGCCCGGATCGCGGAGATGCTGGAGCGCGAGCGCGCGGCGCGGGCCGCGCGGCGCGGCATCTGGGCGCATCCGTTCTACGCCGTCCGCACCCCGGAGGAGGCCGCCCGCCATATCGGCAGCTTCCAGATCGTCGAGGGCCGGGTGCTGTCCGCGGCGGTGGTGCGTCGGCGCGGCTACCTGAATTTCGGCCCCGACTGGAAGACCGACTTCACCGTCAGCGTCACCCCGCGCGACGCACGGCGTTTCCGCGCCGCCGGGGTGGACATCGCCGCAATGGGCGGCCGGTCCGTGCGCGTGCGCGGCTGGCTGCGACGCTATAACGGCCCGATGATCGAGGCCACCCACCCCGAACAGATAGAGTTCCTGCCATGAGAAAAAAAGCCGCCGCCCTTCTTGCCGCCTGCGCGCTCGCGCTGACCGCGCCGGTGCTCAACGGCTGCACGGTCAACCCGGCCACCGGAGACCGGATCTTCACCGGGCTGATGTCGGCCGAGGACGAAATTCGCATCGGCCGCGAGCAGCACCCCCAGATCGTCAAGGCGTTCGGCGGCGAATACGGCACGCCGGAGCTGAAGAAATACGTCGCCAGCATCGGCAACCTGCTGGCGCAGACGGTGGAGCGGAAGGAGCTCCAGTATCAGTTCACGGTTCTCAACTCCGACATCGTCAATGCCTTCGCGATTCCGGGCGGCTACATCTACATCACGCGCGGGCTGCTGGCGCTGGCCGGGAACGAGGCGGAGCTCGCCGCCGTGCTCGGGCACGAGCTCGGCCATGTCACCGCGCAACACCATGCGCGGCGGGCCGGGCAGGAGCTGCTGGCCGGAATCCTTGTGACCGGCGCGGGGGTGCTCGGCGGGCAGGGCGCGGCCCAGGCGGGCAACCTGGCCGCCTCCGCGCTGCTGCCCCATTATTCCCGCGAGCAGGAGCATCAGTCGGATACGCTGGGAGTCCGCTATATCAGCCGCGCCGGGTACGATCCGCATGCCATGGCGGGGTTCCTGGCCAAGCTGCGCGCGGATACGCAGCTGCAGGCGAAGATCATGGGCCGCTCGCCGGACGAGGTCGACCAGATGAGCTACACGGCATCTCATCCCGCCCCGGTGGAGCGCGTCCAGCGGGCCACCGCCATCGCGGCGGATACGAAGGTGCGCGACCCCATGCAGGCGCGCGACATCTTCCTGCAGAAGATCGGCGGCATGCTCTACGGCGACGACCCCGAGCAGGGCTTCGTCCGCGGACGCGTCTTTTCGCACCCGAAGATGCGGTTCCGCTTCGAGGTGCCCGAAGGCTACCGTCTCGTCAACTCCGCCGAAGCGGTCGCGGCGTTCGGGCCCGACGGCGCGCGGGCGATCTTCGACCGGGCGCCGAAGCCGTCCGACGGCCCGGTCAGCGGCTACGTGCAGAACGTCTGGGCGAAGGGGCTGAACCTGAGCGCGGTGGACGCCATCAAGGTCAACGGCCTGGAGGGGGCGACCGCGGCGGCGCGCGCCAACACGTCCGTCGGGGTGATGGATGTGCGGCTGGTCGCGATCCGGGTCGATCTGCAGACGATCTACCGCTTCACCATGCTGACTCCGCCGGCGCAGACCGCGAAGCTGTCCGAAGGGCTGCGGCGGATGACGTACAGCTTCCGCACGCTGAGCGCGCAGGAAGCGGCAGCGCTGAAGCCGCTGCGGCTCCAGGTCGTCCAGGTTCGCGCCGGGGACACGGTAGCGAGCCTTGCCGCCCGGACCCCCTTCGCCGCGCTGCGCGAGGAGCGGTTCCGCGTGCTCAACGGGCTCGGCCCGAACGACCGGCTGACCGCCGGCCAGAAGGTGAAGCTGGTCACCGAGTAAGGCAGGCGGCGTTCCGCGCGATTGCGGCGGATCGCGGAACGCCGTACCTTTCGCCCATCGGCTGGCGAAGCCGACAGGGGAATACGATATGGCGGTACTCGGCGGCCCAGGCGCCGGGCCGGAACGCAATGGTGCCCGAGACCGGCGCGCCCGGCGGTTTCGCATGCCCATCGCCACGGCGCTGATGCTGGGGTTCGGGCTGCTGGTCTTCGTCGGCGTGGGCTCGGTGCTCGGCATCGGGCTCTGGAGCGCGAGCCGCAACACGCTCGACCTGATCGGCGACAAGGCGGAGTTCACCATCGAGGCGCTGAACCAGCGGCTGCTCACCCATCTGCGCCCGGTGGAGGAGGCCAACGCCTACCTCGCCGCGCTGATCGCCAGCGGCGAGGTAGACCCGGACGATCGCGTGCAGCTGGCTGATTACATGACCGGCGCGATGTCGGCGACGCCGCAGGTGATGGGGATGACCTTCCTCACCGCCGACTTCCGGGCGATCCGGGTTTCGCGCGCCAACCGGCGGGTCGGACTGCGCGTTTCCGACTGGAGCGGCAACGACGGGGTGCAGCAGGTGATGGCGCAGGCGGCGGCCCGCGCCGATCCCTACTGGGGCGACCTGGTATGGGCGCCCACCAACGGCATCACGCTGATCAACCGGCGCGCGCCGGTATTCGCCCGGGGCGTCTTCACCGGCCAGCTCGTATCCGTGGTGGCGATTTCGGAGCTGTCGCGGTTCCTCGCCGATGCGGCGCGCGACGACAATTCGGCACGCCCGTTCATCCTGTATGGCCGCGACCGGGTGCTGGCCCATGCCAGCATGGCCGCGGAGGACTACGCCCTGTCGTCCGAACGGCCGCTGCCCACCGTCGACCGGATCGAGGATCCGGTGCTGCAGCGCATCTGGGACGAAGCCATCACCACGCCGATCCGGCTGAAGCTGGGCCCGGCGACCCGCGCCCATCGCGTGGCGCTCAACGGGCACAGCTACGCCTTTTTCTATCGCGAGATCGAGGGGTACGGGCCGCAGACGCTGCGCGTCGGGCTGTGGCGGGAAACGCCGACCTTCGAGCGGTCGCAGGAGGTCACGCGGCTCTACGTCTCCGGCGGGGTGGGCGCGGCAATCCTGCTGGTTTCAGTCGCCGCCGCGCTGTTCATGGGACGCCGCATGAGCCGGCCGATCCGGGCGCTCGCCGCCAGCGCCGAAAGCATCGGCGAGCTGGACTTCGCCCGTATCCCGCGGGTGGAGCGCAGCCGACTGCTGGAGATCGACGAGGCGGCGGAGACGTTCAACGCCATGGTTTCCGCCCTGCGCTCGTTCGAGACCTACGTGCCCCGCGCGCTGGTGCAGACGCTGATGGCCGGCAACGACGCGTCGATCCGGTCGGGCGAGCGCGAGGTGACGGTGCTGTTCACCGACATCCGCGATTTCACCGGACTCGCCGAATCCCTCAGCGCCGGCGAGACCGCCACGTTCCTGAACGCCCATTTCTCGCTGCTGGGGGCCTGCATCTAGGCCGAGGGCGGCACGGTGGACAAGTATATCGGCGATTCGATCATGGCGTTCTGGGGCGCCCCGGCGCCGGCCGAGGATCACGTGCAGCGCGCCTGCCGCGCCGCGCTTTCCATCCGTCGCGCCATCGCGCTGGACAACGAGCGCCGGAGCGTGCGGGGCGAGACACCCGTGCGGGTGGGCGTCGGCATCCACACCGGCGCCGCCATCGCAGGCAATATCGGCGCGCCCGGCCGCATCAACTACACCCTGGTGGGCGACACGGTAAACATCGCCCAGCGGCTGGAGGAGCTGACCAAGCATTACGGCATGGCGGATTCGGTCGAGATTCTGATCAGCGCCGAGGTGTCCGTCCGGCTCGGGCCCGGCTTCGTCCGTTCCCTGCGCGGCAGCCACGAGCTGCGCGGCCGGCACGGCGCAGTCGAGGTCTCGAGGCTGGATTGAGACCGTCCGGAACGGAACGGGCCCGCGCAGTCGCCTGCGCGGACCCGGGTCTTTTCAGTGTGCGGGACGGAAGCGGTCAGGCCGCCGTCTTGAGCAGCAGGGTCTCGAGCCGCTCGGTCGCAGCGTCGGCGTCGATCTTCTCGACCAGGGCGAGCTCATGGGCGAGACGGGTCAGCGCCGCCTCGTACATCTGACGCTCGCTGTAGGACTGGTCCGGCTGGTCCGGGTTGCGGTGCAGGTCGCGCACCACTTCCGCGATGGACACGGGATCGCCGCTGTTGATCTTCGCCTCGTACTCCTGTGCGCGGCGGCTCCACATCGTGCGCTTCGCGCGGGCGCGACCGCGCAGCGTGGTGATCGCGCTCTGCATCTTTTCGCGGGTGCTGATCTTGCGCAGGCCGGACTCTTCCGCCTTGTCCACCGGCACGCGCAGCGTCATCTTGTCCGCCGCGAAGTTAATGACGAAAAGCTGCAGTTCGAACCCTGCGATCTGTTCCTTCGCGATGTCCACGACCTTGCCGACGCCGTGCGTCGGGTAGACCACATAGTCCCCTACGGCAAAAGGAAGCTTCTGCTTCTTCGACTTTGGCATTGTACCTCTCATCCAGACGCCCGAGGGCGTGGTATCAAGTCCCGCATCCGCAAGCCGAAACATGCACAAACAACGGGAGGCCGCCGAAACGGCCCTCCGCCCTGGATTGCATGCTCTGTTGGGCCACAGAACGCAAAGGCACGCGTGCGCGCCGGTTCATGAATGAGCGATATATAGCACAAAACCCGCCGAAAGGACAGGAATTCTCTCCGGGTTTACCTAAAATCCGGTCTTTCGGCGGGGCGGCCCGGCCTTATCGCGGGGCGGGGGTCGCGCTGAAGTGTTCCTCGAACTTGTTCTCGACGTCTTTCCAGTCGTCGGCATCGGCCGGCTGTTCGCCCTTGCGGGTGATGTTCGGCCATTCTTCCGCGTACTTGGCATTGACCTCGATGAACTTGCCCGCCTCGTCGTCGGTATCCGGATGGATGGCCTCGGCCGGGCATTCGGGCTCGCAGACGCCGCAATCGATGCACTCGTCCGGGTGAATGACCAGCATGTTCTCACCCTCGTAGAAGCAATCCACGGGGCAGACCTCGACACAGTCCATATATTTGCACTTGATGCAGCTCTCGGTAACGACGTAGGTCATTCTGGTCTCCACTTGCTCCGACTGGCCCGTTAGGCACACCCTGATCCCCTGGCGCCCGGGCGCTTGCCAAAGGCTTACTACCTTGCGTCCGCAGGTGCAACGGCTCTCGGACGGCTAAATACGTCACCGTCCGAGTCGGGAAAGCGCGCGCTTTCTTGCCTCGCCGCGGTCGCGGTCTTCTATGTGCAGCAGCCCGCCGATCCGGCGCATCATCTGGGCCTCGAAATCGTCCAGATCGCCGTCGGAATAGACCACCTCCCACAGCGTTTCGACCAGTTCGACGCGCTCTTCGTAGTCGAAATGCTCCATCACCCCGCGGACGAAGCGGTAGAGCTGGGTGGCCTCGCCGACCACGGTCTCCGCCGCATCCAGCAGCAACGCCGCCTCGTCGTCGTCGAGCCCCAGCCGCTCGGTCGCAAAGCGGGCGATGCGCGCGCGCTCCGCCGCGTCGAAATCCCGGTCCAGCGACGCCGCCTCGACCAGCAGCGCCGCGGCGGCGAGATGGCGTTCGTTCACGTCATGGCGGCCGGAGCCGGATTCCGCCCGGCCGTCGCGTTCGATAAAAAAGGCTCGTATCCGTTCGATCATGGGCCCTTCGCTAACATTTTTCAGCGCGGGGCGGAACCGCGGCGGGGGCGTCGCGCGGCGACGATGCGGGGCGACGGCGGCACCGGCGCGTCGTCGGACAGATCCTCGTAGAGCGCCTGCGCCTCGGCCGGCGGTCCGCGCCGCCCGCCGAGGCCGAGCACGCGCACGACCCGCACCCGGCGCGCCTGGGGAAAGGTCAGCACCGCGCCGAGGCGCAGCGACGCGTGGGGCTTTTCCACCCGGCGCCCGTCGAGCCGCACCCGGCCCGACGCGCATACCCGGGCCGCCAGGCCCCGCGTCTTGAAGAACCGGGCGAACCACAGCCACCGGTCGACGCGGACGCTGTCCTCGCCGGTCACTTGAAACGCAGCTCCGCGAGCTTGGCGAAGGGCGAGTCGGGGTCGATCGGGCGCTCCCGGCGCTGGCGGCTTTCAGGCTTCTTGCCACCCGGTTTCCGCTCCCGGGGCGGGCGCTTGGGCTTGCGGTCCGCCTCGTCCGGCGCGGCAGCGGCCGGCGGAGCAGCGGCAGGCGGGGCAGCAGCAGGCCGGTCGCGGCGCGGCCGGCGCACGCGCCCTTCCACCGTGGCGCCGCCCTCCTCCGCCACCGTGACGCGGTAGCCCAGCGAGGACACGATCGGCGCCATCTGCTCGACGCTCAGCCCGAGCGGGGTCAGCAGCTCGGCATCCAGCGGAAACGGCCCCTTGCGCATCCGCCCCGCCATCAGGATCGCGACGCGGTCGAGCATGTCGATGCGCACCGCCCGTCCGCCGAGCACGCGGAATCCCACGGCGGCATAGAAGGATTCGGGCACGCGGGCATCCGCCGGCACCGTCACCAGCCCGGGCGCGGGCGGGGCCGGGCGCCGTTCGCCGCCGTCGCGCAGCGCCCACAGCACGGCGCGCAGCGCGACCGCCTTGGGTTTCAGCAAATCGGGCAGGAACACGGCTTCCATCCCCAGCCGGATGTGCAGCGCGCGCAGCATCTTGCGGTCCTCGGGCGTCAGCGCCGCGATCTGCGCCGCGCAGCGCCGGCGCGGCAGCGATCCCAGCGCCTCGCGCAGCTGGAAGGCGAGCCCGCGCGCGGCGCCTTCCAGCGGCGCGGCCTCCAGCGCCCTGAGCCCGCCCAGAACCTCGGCCACATGGGCGTCCAGCCAGGCCTGCAGCCGGGCGCGGGCGCGCTCGGCCAGCGCCGGCTCCAGGAACTCGTTGGCCGGTATCTCGACCCGCGGCGACAGCGCGTCCGACCCGGCCACCAGCCGGGCGACCGGCGCGCCGAGCCAGGTCAGCCCCTTCTCCGCGTCCAGCGCCAGCGCGAAATCCGGCGCGGCCTCCAGCGCCCGCACCCGGCGCGCGATCTCGTCGCCCAGCGCGCGGCGGGCGGCGGTGGCGAGCGCCGGCCGGTCCTCGGCTCCGGCCTCGGCGTCGGTGCGGAAGCGGAACCCTTCCAGCCGGCCGACATACTGGCCTTCGACCGAGACGCCGCCGTCGCCGCCGATATCGGCGCTGAGGCTTTCCTTGCCGCGCATCCGGCTCAGCGCGGCGGCGCGGCGGTCGACGAAGCGCTGGGTCAGCGCCGTGTGCAGCGCATCCGACAGCCGGTCCTCGAGCCCGCGGGCGCGTTCCTGCCATTCGACCGCGTTTTCGATCCAGTCCGGCCGGTGGCTCACATAGGTCCAGGTGCGCACATGGGCGATGCGGGCCATCAGCGTGTCGATGTCGCCGTCGATACGGTCCAGCCGCGACATCTGGCCGGCGACCCAGTCGGCGGGCAGCCGGCCATCGGGCCCGCGCAGGAAGCGGTAGACCCGGCTGATGAAGCGGGTATGGGATTCCGTCAGCATCATGCGGAAATCGGGGATCTGGCAAACGTCCCACAGCAGCGCCACCGCCTCGGGGCTGTCGGTCGCCGTCATCGCCTCGCGGTCGTGAGACAGCGCGACCAGCGCCCGCTGGTCCTCGGCGGCACGGACGCGCAGCAGCCGGGGCGACGGCGGCGGCGCGTCCAGCCCGGCCAGCAGCGCCTCGACGCTGGAGAAATCGAGGTCGGCGTTGCGCCACCAGACGGTGCCCACCTCCTCGAACCGGTGGTTCTCGATCCGGTCGATCTCCTCCGGGTCCAGCGGCGGGGTGGGGTCCAGCGTGCCGAACGTGCCGTCGGCCATGTGACGGCCGGCGCGGCCCGCAATCTGGGCGATCTCCGGCGCCAGCAGCCGGCGGTAGCGGCGGCCGTCGAACTTGCGCAGGCTCGCGAAGGCCACATGGTCGACATCCATGTTCAGCCCCATCCCGATCGCATCGGTGGCGACCAGGTAGTCCACCTCGCCCGCCTGATACATCGCCACCTGGGCGTTCCGGGTGCGCGGGCTGAGCGCGCCGAGCACCACCGCCGCCCCGCCCCGGCCGCGCCGGATCTGCTCCGCCAGCGCATAGACGTCGTTGGCGGTGAAGGCGACGATGGCGCTGCGCGGCGGCACGCGGGCGAGCTTGCGCTGCCCGGCGAAGGTGAGCTTCGAGAAGCGCGGGCGGCTGAGATAGGCGGCGTCGGGGGTGAGCGCGCGGATCACCGGGCGCATCGTCTCGGCGCCGAGGAACATGGTCTCGGTCTCGCCGCGGGCATGCAGCAGCCGCTCGGTGAACATGTGGCCGCGCTCGGCGTCGGCGCACATCTGGATCTCGTCGATGCCGAGAAAGGACACCCGCCTGTCGAGCGGCATCGATTCCACGGTGCAAAGGAAATAGCGGGCATCCGGCGGGACGATCTTTTCCTCGCCGGTGACCAGCGCGACGTGGCGCGCGCCGACCTGCCGGCAGACGCGGTCGTAGTTCTCGCGCGCCAGCAGGCGCAGCGGAAATCCCATCATGCCGGTGCGGTGCCCCAGCATGCGCTCGATGGCGAGATAGGTCTTGCCGGTATTCGTCGGCCCGAGTACGGCGGTGACGCTCGGCCTGGTGGCCCCCTGGGTCATGGGCGCAGCATCGCGCGGGCGGGGTCCGGTTGCAAGCGGGTCGGGGCGACTTTTAATGGACCCCCCGACCGTCCCCCCGTCTCAGTACCAGCTCTGGCCCAGGGCGCGGAAAAAGGCGCGGGCGCCGCGGCGCAGATTGACGACGGAATAGCCGCCCTCCTGCACGATCAGGACCGGAATGCCGATCCCGCCGATGGCCTCGGCGATGCGGCCCATGCCGCGCGGGGTGACGACGAACGAGCCGGTGGGGTCGCCCGCCATGATGTCGAAACCCAGCGAGAGGACCAGCCAGGCCGGCCGGAACCGACGGATGACGCGGAGTGCCTCGCTCAACACCTCGATGTAGCGGTCGTCGTCGACGCCGCGGCGCAGCGGGAAGTTCATGTTGAACCCCTTGCCCTCGCCCTCGCCGCGCTCGTCGTCGAATCCGGCGAAATGGGGATAGGACAGGTTCGGCGTGCCGTGGATCGACAGCGTGTAGACGTCGCGCCGGGCGTAGAAGATGTCCTGCGAGCCGTTGCCGTGATGGTAGTCGACGTCCAGCAGCGCCACGCGGCCATGCTCGGAGAGCGCGTGGGCGGCGATGGCGGCGTTGTTGAGGTAGCAGAAGCCGCCATAGACCGCGCGCTCCGCGTGATGGCCGGGCGGGCGGCAGAGCGCATAGGCGAAGCGTTCGCCGGCGAGCAGGAGATCGGCCCCGGTCAGCGCCGCGTCCACCGCCGCCCGCGCCGCCGGCCAGGCATTGCGGGTCAGCGGCGTGAACGTGTCGACGCAGAAATACCCGGCCCGCGAGGCCAGCTCGCGCGGCCGGCGGTCGGCGCGGCGAATGGGAAACACCTCGGGATAGACCAGCTCGTCCGGCTTGAGCTGCTCGCACACCGCTTCCAGGTAATGCACCAGATGCGGGTCGTGAACGGCGCGCACCGGCGCCAGGCCGTGGCGCCTGCGCGGCACCGCCTCGACCGGCAGGTCGCGCAGGCCCCGCAGCACCGCGTCGATCCGCACCGGGCGCTCGACATAGCCGCGCTCGCGCAGGTGATGGATGGCATGGCGCTCGCTGATCACCATCTTGATCGGCTTGAGCCAGCGCCCCGTCTCGGCGGAGGGGGCGGACGCGGTTTCGGCGGGCAGGTAGAGGGGGTCGCGCAGCCGCACGGGATCGTCCCGGAACGAGCGCGCGATGCGCCGCGTATAGGGGTCGTTTTCCGACAGGCCGTACTGCACGGCGAACATGCGGCGGACGAACCGCCGGGCGTCGCGGGCGTGCAGCGGGCGGCTGCGGTCCAGCGAATCGTAGAGCAGGAAGACCTGGTAGCCGTCATTGGCCGGGTTGGGCACCTCGTCGTACTCGGTGCCGATCACGGGCAGAGCGCCGTATCGTTCATAGAATTTCAGCCGCGACCGGTTGACCGCCAGAGTCTCCGGATGGCGCAGCTTCTCCTTCTCGTCCGGTCCGGCGTCGAGGAACAGCCCGCGCGCGCCCTTGGCGGCCAGCAGCTCGCGCGTCGCCTCGTACAGCGCGCCGCCGATGCCGCGGGCACGCCGCTCCGGGTGGGAGGCGACGTAGTAGAGATAGCCGAAGCGGAGTTCCGGAAAATAGAGCGAGAACGAGAAGCCGAGGATGCGGCCGCGCGCGTCCTCGGCCACCAGCAGCACCCAGGAGAAATCGCGCGGCGCGCGCGATTCCGCCAGGGCCGCCATGCGGTCCAGCACCGGCATTTCCTCCGGAAAGGCGGCGCGGAACATTTCCGTCACCGCGGCGAACCGGCGGTGGTCGTCGTCGGAGGCGATGTCGAAGATGCGGCGGAAGCGGATCATGGTGCGAGGAGGCTGCGAGGCTGGCGAAGGCGCCGCACCGGATGGCGCGAACGCGCGAGGGTTGCAATTGGCGCCGCCGCGACAGGCTTGCGGCGAACGCGATGCGACCACATATTCTGCGCCATCCGGACAGGGTGCAACGTCGAGAGGAAAGATGGCGGAAGAAACGCTGCGCTTCGAAACCGAAGTGGGGAAGATACTGCAGATCGTCGCGAACTCGCTCTACAGCGAGAAGCAGGTGTTCCTGCGCGAGCTGATCTCCAACGCGGCGGATGCCTGCGACCGGCTGCGCTACCTGGCGCTGACCGATTCGTCGCTGACCAAGGACGACCCGGAATTCCGCATCACCCTGACCGCGGACAAGGCGGCGCGCACGCTGACCGTGGCCGATAACGGCGTCGGCATGAACCGCGAGGCGCTGGTGCAGGATCTCGGCACCATCGCGCGGTCCGGCTCCGGCGCGTTCCTTGAGCAGCTTTCCGGCGACGCGAGGAAGGACGTGGCGCTGATCGGCCAGTTCGGCGTCGGATTCTATTCCGCCTTCATGGTGGCGGACCGGGTGGAGGTGCTGAGCCGCCGCGCGGGCGAGGACCAGGCCTGGCGCTGGGTCTCCGACGGGAAGGGCGAGTTCACCGTCGCCGAGGCGGAGAAACCGGCGCGCGGCACCGCGATAACGCTGCATCTGGCGGCGGATGAGGACGAGTACCTGGAGCCCGCGCGGCTGCGCCACATCGTCTCCACCTATTCCAACCACATCCCCGTCCCCATCGTCATCAAGGAGGGCGGCAAGATCGACACCATCAACGCCGCCTCCGCGCTGTGGACGCGCGCCCGCGGCGACATCGAGGACGAGGAGTACGCCGCGTTCTACCGCCATGTCGGCCACGCCTTCGACGCGCCCTGGATGACCGTCCACTGGCGGGCCGAGGGGACGATCGAATACACCGGGCTGCTGTTCATCCCGGAGCGGCGGCCGCTGGACATCTTCTCGCCCGAACGCGAGCACGCGGTGAAGCTCTATGTCCGCCGCGTCTTCGTCACCGACAAGTGCGAGGGGCTGGTACCGCCCTGGCTGCGCTTCCTGCGCGGGCTGATCGATTCCGAGGACCTGCCCCTCAACGTCAGCCGCGAGATGCTGCAGCACAACCCGATGCTGACCCGCATCCGCAACGCCATCGTCACCCGCGTCCTCGGCGAGCTGGAGAAGAAGGCGGAGGCCGATCCCGACTCCTATGCCGGGTTCTGGGAGCAGTTCGGCGCGGTGATGAAGGAAGGCGTGTACGAGGACGCGGAGCATCGCGAGCGCCTTCTGAAGCTGGCCCGGTTCCGCTCCACCGCCGGCGAGGACGTGACCTCGCTCGCCGCGTATATCGGCCGGATGAAGCCGGGGCAGGAAGCGATCTACTTCATCACCGGCGAGGAGATCGAGCGGCTGCAGAAGAGCCCGCAGCTCGAAGGCTTCCGCGCCCGCGGCGTCGAGGTGCTGCTGCTGACCGACCCGGTGGACGATTTCTGGCTGTCCCAGGTCACCGAGTTCGAGGGCAAGCCGTTCAAGTCCGCCACCCGCGCCGGGGCCGACCTGTCGGCCATCGAGAAGACCGGCAAGGCGGAGGGCGAGGACGCCGACAAGGCGGAGGCGGAAACCCCGCCCGGCGTCGACGCGCTGGTCGCCATGATCAGGCTGGAGCTGGGCGAGGCGGTGAAGGACGTCCGCGTGTCGGAACGGCTGACCGACAGCCCGGTCTGCCTCGTGTCCGACGAGGGCGACATCGACATCCACCTGGAGCGGCTGCTGCGCCAGCACAAGCGGTTCGAGGACGCCGTCGCCCGTGTGCTGGAGGTGAACCCGACCCATCCTCTGATTGCGGCGCTGGCCGGCCAGGCGGGCAGGAAGGGCGGCGGCGCCAACGTCGCCGACGCCGCATGGCTGCTGCTCGACCAGGCCCGTATCCTCGGCGGCGAGCCCCCGCCCGACCCCACCGCCTTCACCAAGCGGCTGTCCGCCGTGATGACCAGGGCGATGAGCGGGTAGAGACCGGCCCGGCAGGGTCGGAGCAGGGCACGGGAACGCGTTGAACTGGCAGACGTTCCTGCGGTCCCGACCATTTCTCTCCGCCGTCATGGTCGGCGAAGGCCGACCATCCACGTTTTGAATTTCAGTGGTCTGAAGGCACCTAAAAACAACAAACTCGTGGATGGTCGGCCTTCGCCGACCACGACGTGGGGAAGGAGCTTGGTGTCCGAAATGGCCCGGACCGCAGGGACGCCAGAAAGCCCAACGCATTCCAGCCGGCTCGAAATTTCAACCGGACAGCGTCAGCCGGCAAGATCGAGGCAGTACACCGTGGCCTCGCCGCCGTCGGTCGCGATGCGGTCCACCGGACGCCAGGAGCGGCCGGTGAGCAGGGCCGAGTCGGCTTCCATGGCCGCGTAGAGCGAGACGTAGCCGAGATAGCAGGCGGCGTCCTCGATGGCGGCGACCAGCGCCCGCGCGACGCCGGCGCCGCGATGGGCGGGCGCGACCAGCAGCGCCGCCAGCCAGGGGCCGGGGTGGCGCTCCGAACCGAGCGATTCGCGCTTCAGCGCTGCGGTGCCCACCGGCGCGCCCGAGGCGTCCAGCGCCAGCAGGGCGAAGGGCAGCGGATCGCCCGTGCAGCATTCCCGCAGATCCGCCGCCGCATCGCCCGGCCCGCCGGGGCCGTAGTAATCGGCCCAGACGTCCTCGAACCAGGACACGAGGACGGGCACAGCCCCCTCCTTATCGGACAGCGGCACGATGCGCAGATCGTTCGTGCGTTCGGTTTGCGGCAAGGGCTTTCCTCGGCTTGGGCGCGGCGCGTTCTAACGCCCCGACATAGCACCGTCGGCCGCAGAAAAACCAGTCTCAGGACCCTTTCGGCGTCATCCGGATCGCGGTCGCGCCGAGTACGGGGCCGCCGCCGGGCTTCTGGACGATCACGGCGCAGCCGTCGCGGCCCTTGAGCTCGGCCTCGTTCAGCGTCACGCGGAGGACGTCCTTCTTGCCGGACCAGCGCCCGACGCGGCGCAGGCTGCGCACCACGTTGGCGTTGGTCAGCGTCACGCCGGAGTTTTCGCCGCGGCGGATCTCGGTGCTGTGCTGACGGTCGTAGGCAGCCAGCCAGATGTCGGCGCCGTCCGCTCCCGCGCCGACGGTAACGGCCAGCGCGCCCGCCTCGCCGCGCGCGGCGGAGACGGCCACGCGGTCCCGGCCGCGCATTTTCTCGATCCCGCGCAGCACCTCGGCGCGGCCGGAGCCCACCGCCTGCACCGCGCCGTCGATCACCATCTGCGGCGTGTAGACGTAGCGCAGCCCGAGCCCGGCGCGGTAGTCGCGCTGGCGCTGTGTGGATTCGGCGGTGGAGAACGGGTCCTTCCAGCCGAGATAGTTCCAGTAATCGACGTGGAACGACAGCGCGATCACGTCGTCGCGCTTCGCCAGCTCCGCCAGGAACGCATCGGCGGGCGGGCAGGACGAGCAGCCCTGCGAGGTGAACAGCTCCACCACCACCTTCGCGGGCTCCGCCAGTGCGGTCCCGGCGAGGGCGACGAGGACGGCCAGCGCCCCGAGCGTTCGTTGCAATGCGTGCTTCATGCGCGCCATGTCAGACCCTGATCCGGAAAGGCCGCACCGGCCCGCTCCCCCGCGCGGCCACCCAACGCCAGTATCCTCATGGGTGGCCGCGCGGGGGAGCGGGCCGGTGCGATTCCGCGTAAGCGGATCAGACCATAGGGAAAGCCGGGCTCACCGGCGAATCAAGATTGGGTGATGCGCCGGGGAGCGGCCGCTCCCCGGCGCGGGTCATCAGGCCGCGGCGTCGCGGATGTTCCGCAGCACGTAGTGAAGGATGCCGCCGTGGCGGTAGTACTCCACCTCGTCCAGCGTATCGATGCGGCATTTGAGGGTGACGTCCCCGGTCGAGCCGTCGGCGCGGATGATCCGGCAGGCGACATCCATGCCGGGGACGATCCCGCCCTCGATGCCGGTGATGTCGAACACTTCCGAGCCGTCGAGGTCGAGCGACTTGCGGCTCATCCCGTCCTTGAACTCCAGCGGCATCACGCCCATGCCGATCAGGTTGGAGCGGTGGATGCGCTCGAAGCTCTCGACGATCGCGGCGCGGATGCCGAGCAGGCTCGGCCCCTTCGCCGCCCAGTCGCGCGACGAGCCCATGCCGTAATCCTTGCCGCCGATCACCACCAGCGGAACGCCCTCGTTCTGGTACAGCTCCGCCGCCTCGAACACGGACATCTGCTTGCCGTCCGGCAGGTGGCGGGTGTAGCCGCCCTCGACGCCCGGCACCATCTCGTTGCGGATGCGGATATTGGCGAAGGTGCCGCGCGACATCACCTGGAAATTGCCGCGCCGCGCGCCGTAGGAGTTGAACTCGTCCGGCCGGACCTGGCGTTCCAGCAGGAACTCGCCGGCCGGGCTGGTCTTGGGGAAGCCGCCGGCGGGCGAGATATGGTCGGTGGTGACCGAATCGCCGAGCTGCAGCAGCACCCGCGCGCCGTGGATGTCCGTCAGCGGGGCGGGATCGGGCTGCATCCCCTCGAAGAAGGGCGGATACTGGACGTAGGTGGAGCTGTCCCGCCATTCGTACGTCTCGCCCTTGGGCACGCCCATCTTGCGCCATTCCTCCGGCCCCTCGGCCACGTTGTCGTAGCGTTTGCGGAACATGTCCGGGGTGATGCTGGCGCGGATCGTGTCCTGGATCTCCTTGTTGGAGGGCCAGATGTCCTTCAGGTAGACCGGGTTGCCGTCCGCGTCCTCGCCCAGCGCGTCGGTGGCGACGTTGATGTTCAGCGACCCGGCCAGCGCGTAGGCCACCACCAGCGGCGGCGAGGCGAGATAGTTCGCCTTCACCTGCTGGTGCACACGGCCCTCGAAGTTGCGGTTGCCGGACAGCACCGCGCCGACCACGAGGTTGCCGTCGTCCACCGCGTCCGCGACGGGCTCGGGCAGCGGGCCGGAATTGCCGATGCAGGTGGTGCAGCCGTAGCCGACGATGTTGAAGCCGAGCGCGTTGAGGTCGTCCTGCAGCGCGGCGGCTTCCAGATAGTCCTTGACCACCTGGCTTCCGGGCGCCAGCGAGGTCTTGACCCATGGCCTGGACTTCATGCCCTTCGCCACCGCGTTGCGCGCCAGCAGCCCGGCGGCGACCAGCACCGACGGGTTGGAGGTGTTGGTGCAGCTGGTGATCGCGGCGATCACCACGTCGCCGTCCTTGAGCCTGTAGTCCGCGCCCGCCACGGGAACCTCGCCCTTGCTCTTGTCCCAGCTGGGGAGCGCCTCGGCGAAGGATTTCGGCATGTCCGACAGCGCCACCCGGTCCTGCGGCCGGCGCGGCCCGGCGAGCGACGGCTCGACGGTGGAGATGTCGAGCTCGATCGTGTCGGTGAAGACGGGATCGGGCGTATTCGCGTCGCGCCACATGTCCTGCGCCTTGGCATAGGTCTCGACCAGCGCCACCGTCTCCTCGTCGCGGCCGGTGAAGCGCAGGTAGCTGATGGTTTCCTGATCGATCGGGAAGAAGCCGCAGGTCGCGCCGTATTCCGGCGCCATGTTGCCGATCGTGGCGCGGTCGGCGAGGCCGAGATTGTCGACGCCAGGGCCGTAGAATTCCACGAACTTGGAGACCACGCCCTTCTTGCGCAGCATCTGGGTGACGGTCAGCACCAGATCGGTCGCCGTCGTCCCTTCCTTGAGCCTGCCGGTCAGCCTGAAGCCGATGACCTCCGGCAGCAGCATGGAGATCGGCTGGCCGAGCATCGCCGCCTCCGCCTCGATGCCGCCGCAGCCCCAGCCGAGCACGGCGAGGCCGTTGACCATCGTCGTGTGGCTGTCGGTGCCGACCAGCGTGTCGGGATAGGCCAGCGTCCTGCCCTCCTCCTCGGTGGTCCACACCGTCTTCGACAGGTATTCGAGGTTCACCTGGTGGCAGATGCCCGTGCCGGGCGGCACCACCCGGAAGTTGGAGAACGCGGTCTGGCCCCAGCGCAGGAACTCGTAACGCTCCTTGTTGCGCTCGAACTCGATCTTCACGTTCTTCTCGAACGCGTCGGGGGTGCCGAAATTGTCGATCATCACCGAATGGTCGATGACCAGGTCCACCGGGCACAGCGGATTGATCTTCTTCACGTCGCCGTTCATCTTCACCATCGCCTCGCGCATGGCGGCGAGGTCGACCACGGCGGGCACGCCGGTCAGGTCCTGCAGCAGCACCCGCGCCGGGCGGAACGCGATCTCGTCGGTCGCGCTCGGATGGCCGTCCCAGTTGGCGGCGGTCCTGATGTTGTCCTTCGTCACCGTGCGGCCGTCTTCCCAGCGCAGCAGGTTCTCGAGCAGCACCTTCATGGAGAAGGGCAGCCTGGAAGGATCGCCCAGCCCTGCCTCCTTCACCGCGGCGAGCGCGAAATAGTCGTAAGACTTGCCGCCGACGGTCAGCGAGCGGCGGGCATTGAGGGTGTCCTGGCCGGATGACGACACGGGCTTTCTCCTGGTATTTTGTTTTGCCGAAGATTGGAATGGAAACTAGCTTCGATGCCGCCGTTTCTCAAGGGTGACATGCGGATCGCGCCGGGGCCGGGCCCCGGAAAAAATCCGAAATTCCATAGTTCTGCCATCTTTCCGGCGCATCCACGCCACGTTGGGAGCCCAGCTATGGGGTCCTAGCCCCAAGGGACGTCCCCCCAACCCCCCGGACGTCCCGCAGCCCTTCACAGGGCTGTCCTCTCCTCAGGCCGCTGGCGAAAGCCGGCGGCCTTTTTTCTTTGCCGGGCTTTGTTATTGTCCTGCCGGGGTTTTCACGGAGAGCCGCATCATGGCCCGGTTCGGGGGCGACGGTCTGGAATGCGCGCGCGGCGAGCGGCTGGTCTTCGCCGGGCTGGGGTTCGATGTCGGTCCCGGCGACGCGCTGCTGCTCGAAGGACGCAACGGCAGCGGCAAGACCAGCCTGCTGCGGCTGATGGCCGGCCTCGCCCGCCCCGCCGCCGGGCGGATCGCGTGGGACGGCGCGGATATCGGGGACGACGCGGAAGGCCACCGCGCCCGCACCCGCTATATCGGCCATCTGGACGCGGTGAAGCCGCAGCTCAGCGTGATCGAGAACCTGTCCTTCTGGGCGGCGCTGCATGGCGGCGGCGCGGCCGGCGCACAGGCCGGGCTGACGGCGTTCGGGCTGGACACGCTGGCCCGCGCGCCGGCGCGCTACCTCTCCGCCGGCCAGCGGCGGCGCCTCGCCCTGGCGCGGCTGGCCGCCGCCCCCGCCGCGCTGTGGCTGATGGACGAGCCGACCATCGCGCTGGACCGGGCCTCGATCGCGGCGCTGATCGCGGCCATCGCGGCGCACCGCGCGACCGGCGGCATGGCGGTGATCGCCACCAACGTGGATATCGGGCTCGACGGCGCGCGGTTGCTCTCGCTGGAGGACTTCGCCGTGGCGGACGGGCCGTGATCGCGGCGCTCGGCCTCATCCTGCGGCGCGAGCTGCGCCTCGCCCTGCGACAGGCGGGCGAGAGCGCGACGGTGGTGCTGTTCTTCATCCTCGCCGCGCTGCTGTTCCCGCTCGGGGTCGGGCCGTCCCCGGCGACGCTGGCGCGGATCGCCCCCGGGGTGCTGTGGGCGACCGCGCTGCTGGCCGCGATGCTGTCCTTCGAGCGGCTGTTCCAGCCCGATTTCGAGGACGGCAGCCTGGAGCAGCTCGCGCTCTCGCCCGCGCCGCTGGAGGGGCTGGTGCTGGCCAAGGCGCTGGCGCACTGGCTGACCGCCGCTGCGCCGCTGATCGTGGCCGCCCCGGTGCTGGGGGTGATGCTCAACCTGCCGGCCGAGGGATTCGTGCCGCTGATCGCCGGTATGGCGCTCGGCACCCCCGCAATCAGCCTGATCGGGGCCGTCGGCGCGGCGCTGACGCTCGGCGCGCGGCGCGGCGGGGTGCTGCTGGCGCTGCTGGTCATCCCGCTGGTGATCCCGGTGCTGATCTTCGGCGCCGCGGCTGTCGAGGCGGCGATCGGCGGCTTCCCGGTGCGGGCGCATCTGACGGCGCTCGGCGGCATCTCGCTCGGCGCGCTCGTGCTCGGCCCCTGGGCGGCCGGCGCGGCGCTGCGCCAGGCGCTGGCGGAATAGGGCGGGCACGGGCGGTGTTTTCCCCGGCACAAGCGGCAATCAACTGTCCGTGTCACAACGTCACGGTTCCCGCGGGGTCCTTTAAATTCCGCCCATGAACGATTACACCGGTGTAACATTGTCGGAGCCGGGGCCCGCGTGTCGGCCCGGGCGGAAGTGGGACCGATGATCCAGCGCCTCGCCAACCCAGCCCGATTCAACCGGCTTGCCGGCAGGACGATGCCGTGGCTCGCCTGGGGCGCCGCGCTGTGCATCGGCGCCGCGCTGTGGCTTGCCCTCGCTGTCTCGCCCGCCGATTACCAGCAGGGCGAGGCGGTGCGCATCATGTACGTGCATGTGCCGGCGGCGTGGATGGCCCTGGTCGCCTACGCCTTCGTCGCGCTGGCCAGCGCAGGCGGGCTGGTCTGGAAGCACCCGCTGGCGCATGTGGCGGCGCAGGCGGCCGCGCCGGTCGGCGCCGCCTTCACCTTCCTCTGCCTGGTGACGGGCTCGCTCTGGGGCAAGCCGATGTGGGGCACGTGGTGGGTGTGGGACGCGCGGCTGACCTCCGTGCTGGTGCTGTTCTTCCTCTATCTCGGCTTCATCGCGCTGACCGCCGCGTTCGACGAGCCACAGCGCGGCGAGCGCGCCGCCGCGATCCTGGCGCTGGTCGGGGTCGTCAACGTGCCGGTGATCAAGTTCTCGGTGGATTGGTGGAACACGCTGCACCAGCCGGCCAGCGTGATGAAGATGTCGGGCCCCGCGATCCATCCCTCGATGCTGTGGCCGCTGCTGCTGATGGCGCTCGGCTTCACCCTCTATTTCGGCGCGGTAGTGCTGGTGCGGATGAAGGCGTTGCTGCTCGCCCGCCGGGCCCGCGCAATGGCGATGGCGCAGGTCCACCGGGCCGCGCCGGCGGCGGCCGAGCCGGGTAGTGCTCATGGATAGAATGGCGGAATTCCTGGCGATGGGCAATTATGGCGGCTATGTGTGGCCGACATACATACTGGCCGCGGTCATACTGGTAGGACTGGCCATACAATCGCGCCGCTGGCTGCGGAACGAGGAGCGCGCGGTGCGGGCGATGGAAGCCGAGGCGCCGCATCGCCGGGCCGCGGCCGCATCGGGTAGCGCCCGCGGAGAGACCGCGCGATGACGCGCAAGCAGCGCCGCCTCGGCTTCGTCGTCGCGGGCATACTCACCCTGGGGGCGGCGACCGCGCTGGTGCTGTCGGCGTTCGAGGACAGCATCGTGTTCTTCTATAGCCCGACCGACCTGGTGGAAAAGGGAGTGCCCGAGGGCCGGCGCATCCGCATCGGCGGCCTGGTCGAGGGCGAGAGCGTCGAGAAGCTGTCCGGCGGGACGGTCGCCTTCTCCGTGACCGACACCGCGAACAGCCTGCCCGTCCGCTTCACCGGCATCCTGCCGGACCTGTTCCGCGAGGGCCAGGGCGTGGTGGCGCAGGGCCTGCTCGGCAGCGACGGCGTTTTCATCGCCGACGAGGTGCTGGC
>WHUE01000056.1 GCA_009377375.1 Alphaproteobacteria bacterium
GTCCAGCATGACGCTGCCGACAGCGCGTCCCAGCGACGACCCGGTCCTGAACAGCCGCCAGACGCGCATCGCATCGCCGCCGATGTTCGACGGCAGCGCCTGGTTGAAGAACAGCCCGATGAACACGAGCGCCAGCGCCGCCGCGAAGCCGGGCGTCAGCCCGAGCGCGCCCAGCACCATCAGCCAGCGCCCCGTCACGAGGAGAACGTTGACCAGCTCGCCGGCGAAGGCGACGGCGAACAGGCCGGGATCGATCGCCGCGATCCGGGCGAGCGTGTCCGCGAGATCGTAGCTGGCGAACAGCGCCCAGAGCAGCCCCGCCGAGACGCCGCACTTGGCCAGAACCAGCAGCCAGCGCTTCGTCCGGCCGCCCTTCGCGTCAGCGCGCGCTGCCGAGTCCCCCGAAGTCATGGGCGGACAATACGCGATCGGAAATTGGAATCATTTATGCTTTTTCTGCCCCGGCGGTCCGCCGCGTCCGTGCTGTCCCGGCGGACCGCCGCGCCCGTTCCTTCTGGCCAGCCCGGGCGGCACGCCGCCCGCTTCGGCCGGCTGCCACGGACCGTCGATCGCCACCGAAACCTGCCACGCGCCGTCCGCCACCCGATAGAACCGGTCGTCGATATAGTAGTAGCCCGGCATGCCGGCGACGACATAGACGCCGAGACCCGTGTCGTAAACCAGCGTCGCGCCGCCGGGGTGCTTCCGGCGGTGGCCATGAGCAGGGGCCCACGGGGGCGGGCCGCCGCCGGGATGGGTTCCGGGACCGTAGGCGCAGGCGGCGAGCGCCGCCGCGGCCGCAAGCGAAACGGCTCCCTGAATGAAAATGCGTCGCTCCATCGTTTCCACCCCCCGTCTGTTTCGACCCCGCGCCCGGTCGATTTCACGATCGCCGTTGCGACGCTTCGCCCGAAGCCTATCACAACGGCGCTCGGGGCGGAGACACGGAACAGGACCTGCGGAAGAAGAAGGGATGGCGCGCCCGGAGAGATTCGAACTCCCGACCCCCAGATTCGTAGTCTGGTGCTCTATCCAGCTGAGCTACGGGCGCCTGATCCTGGATCGATCGCCCCTCCGGACCAGGGCCGGGGTGCGAGGAAGGCGGACGTTACTGAAATTGGCGGAGCATGGCAAGCGCGGCGACCTGGGCGGGCCCGGCGGGCGAAACGGCTTGTTAACAGAGCGCCGATTCATTAATGTGCGCGTGAAATAAGGGGGTTGGCGGGACTCATCATGTTTAATAAATCTTAACCTTTCCTGCCGCAAATGCCCAATTGTCAGTCAACTTCGGGTGAGGCCCTCGCATGGCCGTGATACGGACGCACGTACTTGTAATTTCCGCGGCGGCATTTCTGGCCGGGTGCTCTTTCACAACGGACGCGCTGTGGCCGTCGCTCTCCGGCGAGGATCCCAAAGCCAACGGGCAGCCGGCCCGGCCGGCGCAGCAGCGGGCCGAGATTCCGCCCTCGGCCGGCGAGATTCAGTCGATGGACGCGGCCGACGCGCCGCCGCATCTCGGCTCCACCAATTTCGTGCCGCCGCAGGTGACCCCCGGCACGCCGACGGGCACCTTCGTCGGGCAGAAGGTCGGCATGCTGCGCGGCGAGCTGCAGCGCATGCAGGCGGAGATCGGCCAGCAGAACCAGCAGCTGCAGGGAATCCGCCGCGAGACCAGCGGCCATTCGCAGGGCTATCACAGCACCATCGCGACGATCAATTCGCGCCTCCAGGTCGGCACCACCCCCGGCAACCCGGTGCTGGTGCAGCAGTGGAACGCGGCGCAGAGCCAGCTGGCGCGGATCGACGGCGACATCGCGCAGATGAACAGCCTCGCCAACAACGTCGCGGGGTCCAGCACCATGTCGTCCTACCTGCTGGAAACCACGCGGGCGGCCTACGGCCTGTCCGGCGCGATCGAGGAGGACCACCGCCAGCTCGCCATACTGGAGGACGAGGTCAACCGCACCGTGGTGCTGATCGAGCGCCTGCTCAACGAGCTGAGCGAGGACATCAACCGCCAGACCACCTATGTCAGCAACGAGCGCGCGAACCTGACCGCGCTCTCGCTGGCGATCAAGAACGGCGAGCTGATGGGCTCGTCGCTGGCCAGCCGCGGGCTCTACAGCGGCGCCGGCGCGGCGGCCAGCGACCCGCAGCTCGCGTCGCGCGCCGGACCTGTAGCCAACGGCGCGACCCGGCGGCCGCTGGTGGTGATCCGGTTCGACCGGGCCAACGTCGAGTACAAGCAGGCGCTGTACAACGCGGTGAACCAGGCGCTGCAGCGCCGGCCGCAATCCGGGTTCGACCTTGTGGCGGTCGCGCCCAACCAGGGCAGCCCGGCGCAGGTGTCGGTCGCCTCCAACCGCTCCAAGCGCAACGCCGAGGACGTGCTGCGCTCGCTGTCGGAGATGGGGTTGCCGCTCGACCGCGTGCGGCTCTCGGCCATGGTCAGCAACCAGGCGGACAGCAACGAGGTGCACATCTACGTGCGCTGATCCCGGCGGTAACGGGTTTCGGGAAAGCCGGCGGCCGGAGGGTCGCCGGCTTTTTCCGTTCACGTCTCCGCGCGCCCCGTTGAAAGGCGGGCGCGCCGTCCTCATAAAGACCGCAGGACATCGCGCGCACCGGAGGAGAAACCGATGACGGGACGACTTCGCCGCCTCGCCGCCGCGGCGGCGTTCGGCGCGCTTCTGGGCGGCGCCGGCTGCGGCGGGGCGGTGGAACCGGACGACCTGAAGGCGATCCGCCTGCCGCCGGGGTTCCGGATATCCCTCTATGCCGAGGTGCAAGGCGCGCGCTCGATGGCGCTGGCGCCGCCGCTGGGCGCGCTGTTCGTCGGCTCGCGCGGCGACGAGGTCCACGTCGTGTTCGACCGCGACAACGACGGTGCGGCCGACGCGGTGCGGCCGGTCAGCCGCAGCCTGAAGGTGCCGAACGGGATCGCCTGGCGGGACGGCTGGCTCTATATCGCCGAGCAGCACCGCATCATCCGCTACCGCCCGGCGCTGGCGAAGCTGGGCCCGCACAGCCCGGAGGTCATCCACGACCGTCTGCCGGACATGAGCCATCACGGCTGGCGCTACGCCGCGTTCGGCCCGGACGGCAGGCTCTACGTCACCGTCGGCGCGCCCTGCAACATCTGCGACATCGGCGGGCTGCAGGGCACCATATTGCGGCTGGACGCGGATGGCGGAAACCCCGAGGTCTTCGCAAGCGGCCTCCGCAACTCGGTCGGCATCGATTTTCATCCGCAGACGGGCGAGGCGTTCTTCACCGACAATGGCGGCGACTGGTTGGGCGACGACCTCCCGCCGGACGAGCTCAACCACGCGACGCGACCGGGGCTGCATTACGGCTTTCCGCATTACGCCGGCGGCCGCGCCGTCAGCCCCGACTGGAAGGACCGCGCGCCGCCGCCGGGCGCGCAGTTCCCCGTGATCGAATTCGACGCCCATGTCGCCGCGCTCGGCATCCACTTCTATCGCGGCGCGATGTTCCCGGCCGAGTACCGCAACGACGCCTTCGTCGCCGAGCACGGATCGTGGAACCGGACCAGCCCCGTCGGCTATCGCATCATGCGCGTCCGCTTCGACGGGCAGGGCAAGGCGGTCGGCAAGGAGGTCTTCGCCGAGGGCTGGCTGAAGGACGGCTCGTCCTGGGGCCGCCCGGTGGACATCAAGGAGCTGCTCGATGGCTCGCTGCTGGTGTCCGACGACAGCGGCGGCGCGATCTACCGCATCACCTACGAACGGTAGAGTCCGATCCCCCTGAATAGAAGCACCTGTGCCGCGGGCATTTTGCGTCGGGGGCAGGAGCGTGGCGCAGCGCGATGCCTTCGCATCGGGCAAGCCGCGCGACGCACCCCCGCCGCAAAAGGTCCCGGCCCCCCGATCGATGGTGGGGGGGTTGCGCGCAGACGCTTCTATTCAGGGGGATCAGACTCTAAGCCGTCAGACCGCGGCCACCGGCACGTTGTCGATCAGCCGGGCGCGCCCCAGATGCGCGGCGGTGAAGACGCGGGAGGGGGCGTCGGCGCGGGCCAGCGGGGCCAGCGTCTCGGCGTGGCGGAGCTCCAGATAGTCCACGCCGGAAAAGCCGGCCGCGAGCAGGTCGGCCCTGCCCGCCTCGCAGAGCGGCGCGGCCTCCGCGTCGCCGCCGACCAGCGCGTCGGCGATGCCGGCGATGGTGCGGTGGAGCGCCGGGGCGGCGGTGCGTTCCTGCGCACCCAGATACGCGTTGCGCGACGACAGGGCGAGGCCGTCCTCCTCGCGCACCGTCGGCGCGCCGACGATCTCCGCCGCGAGGCCCAGATCGGCGGCGAGGCGGCGGATGACCAGAAGCTGCTGGTAGTCCTTCTCGCCGAACACGGCGACGTCGGGCTGGATCAGCACCAGCAGCTTGGACACCACCGTGGCGACGCCGTCGAAATGGCCGGGCCGCAGCGGGCCGCACAGGCATTCGGTCAGCCCCGACACCGACACCCGGGTGGCGAAGCCGGGCGGATAGATGTCGTCCGCGCCCGGCGCGAACAGCACGTCGACCCCCGCCTCTGCGAACAGCCGGCTGTCCCCGGCCTCGTCGCGCGGATAGGCGGCGAGATCCTCGCCGGGGGAAAACTGGGCGGGATTGACGAACAGCGAGGCGACGACGCGCTCGCAGCGCGCGCGGGCGATGCGCGCCAGGCTCAGATGCCCCGCATGCAGCGCACCCATGGTCGGCACCAGCGCGACCGTTTCGCCGGCGCCGCGCCAGGCGACGAGGCTCTGGCGGAGGTCGGCCGTGTTGCGGGCTGTGCGCATGCGGCGCCGGCCGTCCCCGTCAGCCGGTCTTCTTGCCGGCACCGGGCGCGACCGGGGCGGGGCCGGTGAAGACGTGCTCCTCGCCGGGGAAGCGGCGGGCGCGCACATCGGCGGCATAGGCCGCGACCGCGTCCTCCAGCGGCACGCCCAGATCGGCGTAGCGGCGGACGAAGCTCGGCGTGAAGTCGGAGAACAGCCCGACCAGGTCCTCGGTCACCAGCACCTGGCCGTCGCAGGCGGCGGAGGCGCCGATGCCGATGGTGGGCACCGGCACGGCGGCGGTGATTTCCTGCGCCACGCTTTCCACCGTGCCCTCGACCACCATCGAGAACGCGCCCGCCTCGGCCACCGCCTGCGCGTCGGCGACGAGGCGCTGCGCCGCGGCGCGGCCCCTGCCCTGCACCCGGAACCCGCCCATGCGGTGCACGCTCTGCGGCATCAGCCCGACATGGCCCATGACGGGGACGCCCCGGTCGACGAGGAAGCGGATCGTGTCCGCCATCTCCGCCCCGCCTTCGAGCTTCACCGCGTCGCAGCCGGTTTCCTTCAGCACCCGGGCGGCGCTGGCGAAGGCCTGCGCCGGGCTTTCCTGGTAGGAGCCGAACGGCATGTCCACGGTGACGCAGGCATGGGACGAGCCCCGCACCACCGCCGCGCCGTGCGCGATCATCATGTCGAGCGTCACGCCGAGCGTGGAGTCCATGCCGTACAGCACCATGCCGAGCGAGTCGCCGACGATGAAGACGTCGATATGCGGGTCGAGGAATCGCGCCATCGGCGCCGAATAGGCCGTCAGCGAGACGATCGGCTCGCCGCCCTTGCGTGCCTGGAGCTGCGGAACGGTGATGCGCTTGCTGCGGCCTTGCGTGCTCAACCTGTCCTCCTGCGCGGATCGCCGGACGGCGACCGCGGCCGGTTCCGGCGCAGCGCGTAGTCCGTCGGCTGAAAGGACGGCTGTTCTACCCGGTTTTTCGGCAGCGCGGAAGGATTTCGTGCCCCTGCGGCGCGCCGTCGCGGGTTGACGGCGACCCATGGGACGCGCCACGCTGCCCCGTCATGATCCGGATTTCGCGCCTGTTTCACGTCGCCGCGGCCGCGCTCGCGCTGCTGCTGGCCGGCTGCGCGGGCGTCCCGGACCTGCCGAAGCGCCATGCCATCGCGGCGGCGAACCCGCACGCGGCCGAGGCCGGGCTGGAGATGCTGCGCGCCGGCGGCAGCGCGGTGGATGCCGCCGTCGCCGCGCAGATGGTGCTGACGCTGGTGGAGCCGCAAAGCTCCGGCATCGGCGGCGGCGCGTTCCTGATGCATTTCGGGCCGGGCGACGTGGAGAAGCGCATCCCGCCGGCGCTGCGCGCCTATGAAGGGCGCGAGACGGCGCCCGCCGCCGCCGCGACCGGCCTGTTCCTGGACGCCGCCGGCAAGCCGCTGCCGCGCGGCCAGCGCCTGACGGGGGGGCGGCCGGTCGGCGTGCCCGGCGTAATCCGCATGCTGGAGATGGCCCATACGCGCCACGGCCGGCTGCCCTGGGCGCGGCTGTTCGAGCCCGCGATCCGGCTGGCGGAAGAAGGGTTCGCGGTCTCGCCCCGGCTGCACCGCATGATCGCGGCGAATCCCCGCCTGAAGGACTTCCCCGCCGCGGATGCCTATTTCCATACCGGGGAGGGCGCGCCGCTGCCCGTCGGCCACATGCTCCGCAATCCCGCATTGGCGGACACGCTGCGCCGCATCGCCGGGGGCGGCGCGAGGGCGTTCTACGAGGGCGAGATCGCGCAGGACATCGTGCGCGCGGTCGCCACCGCCGGGCCGCTGCCCGGGCCGATGTCGCGGCTGGACCTCGCCGGATACGAGGCGCGGGCGCGTGACGTGCTGTGCGGGCCGTACCGGCAATGGCGCGTCTGCGGGTTCGGCCCGCCGTCCTCGGGCGGGATCGCGACGCTGCAGATCCTCGCCATGCTGGAACGGTTCGACCTGTCGCGCATGGCGCCCGGCGGGCCGCAGGCGGTGCACCTGATCGCCGAGGCCAGCCGTCTCGCCTTCGCCGACCGCAACCTCTATGTCGCCGACAGCGATTTCGTGCAGGTGCCGGTCGAGGGGCTGCTGGACCGCAACTACCTGTCCGAAAGGTCGCGCCGCATATCCGGCACGCGCAGCATGGGCCCCGCCCAGCCCGGCGTGCCGCCGCGCCAGACGGCGGAGGCGCTGGCGCCGGACACCGAACGCAAGCAGGCCGGCACCAGCCATGTCAGCGTCGTCGACCGGTTCGGCAACGCGGTCGCGATGACCACCAGTGTCGGTTCGACCTTCGGCGCGAAGGTGATGGTGCGGGGCTTCATCCTGAACAGCGAGATCGCGGATTTTTCGGCCATGCCGGAACGCGGCGGACGCCCGGTGGCGAACCGGGTGCAGCCCGGCAAGCGGCCGCGCAGCTCGCAGTCGCCGACGCTGGTGCTGGACCGCGACGGCCGGCTGGCGATGACGGCGGGCTCGCCCGGCGGGTCCGGCATCATCGGCTACGTGGTCAAGACGCTGGTCGCCGCGCTGGACTGGGGCATGCCGATGCAGGAGGCCATTGCGCTGCCCAATTTCGTCAACCGCAACGGCAGCACCGATCTGGAGCGGGGCACGCCCGTCGCGGACAACGCCGAGGCGCTGCGGGCGCTGGGCCACGAGGTCCGGCTGCGCGGCCTGGTCAGCGGGCTGCACGGCATCCGCGTCACGCCGCACGGCTTCGACGGCGGCGCCGATCCGCGGCGGGAAGGCGTGGCGCTCGGCGACTAGCCGGGACCGCCGCCGCCCGCCGTCATGACCGCGCCCGAGGCCCAGCCCGCCGGCACGACCCGCCTGCCCGGCCCGGTGCGGGGTGCGTGCTGGATGACGCTCGGCGCGTTCTGGCTGATCGTCATGGCGCTGGCGATCCGCGCGCTGAGCCCGAAATACTCGGTGCTGGAGCTGATCTTCCTGCGCAGCGTCATCAGCCTGGTCCTGATCCTGCCCTGGGCGATCCGCCAGGGCGCCGCAAAGCTGCGCACGACGCGGCCGCGGCTGCACCTGTTCCGCAACGTCGTGCACTATGTCGGCAATCTGGGGTGGTTCTTCGGCGTCGCCACCATCCCGCTGGCCGACGTCGCCGCGCTGCAGTTCACCCTGCCGCTGTTCACCGTGATCATGGCCGCCGCGTTCCTGCGCGAAACCGTGGGCCCGCATCGCTGGCTGGCCACGATCGTCGGCTTCGCCGGCGCGCTGATCGTCATCCGCCCCGGCTTCGCGACGGTCGGCGTCGGCACGCTGGCGGTGCTCGGCTCCGCCGCGTTCTACGCCGCCTCGCAGACCGCCTCCAAGGCGCTGTCGCGCACCGAATCGCCGCAATCGGTGCTGTTCTTCATGGCGCTGGTCTTCGTGCCGCTCTCCGCCGGTCCGGCGGCGCTCGACTGGACGACGCCGGAGATGGCCGACGCGCCCGCGATCCTGCTGCTCGGCGTCACCGGATACCTGGCGCATTTTTCCATCATCCGCGCCTTCGCCGCCGCCGACGCCAGCTTCGTCATGCCGTTCGACTTCATGAAGCTGCCGCTGTCGGCGGCGGCCGGCTTCATCCTGTACCTGGAATTTCCGGATGTGTGGACCTGGGTCGGCGCGGTGATTATCTTCGGCGCGACCTGGTACATCACCTGGCGCGAAACCAGGCGCCCAAAACACGGATAATCCATGACCGAGACCGCGCGCGCAGACAGCGCCCCGGCCGCCCCGGCGGCAATGCCGCTGGTGCGGCTCAAGCCCGGCGGGCATCGCCGCGCGCGGGCCGGCCACCCCTGGCTCTATTCGAACGAGATCGACATGACCCCGGCGCTGAAGGCGCTGCCGCCCGGCACGGCCGCGCGGTTCGAGGACGCGCATGGCGAGGCGCTGGGCGCCGGGTTCTTCAACCCGCATTCGCTGATCGCCGGCCGGCTGATGGCGCGGCCGGGCGCCGCCGTCGATCGGGCGTCGATCGCGGAACGGCTGGCCGCCGCGCTGAACCTGCGCGAGCGGCTTTACGACGCGCCGTTCTACCGGCTGGTCCATGCCGAGGCCGACGGGCTGCCCGGGCTGATCGTCGACCGGTTCGGCCCGGTCGCCGCGGTGCAGTTCAACGCCGCCGGGATGGAACGGCTGGAGGCCGAAATCCTGGGCGCGCTGGGCGACGTAATCGCGCCGGCGCACGTGCTGGTCCGCAGCGACGGCGCCGCGCGCGAGGCCGAGGGGCTGGCCGGCGAGACGCACTGGGCGCTCGGCGGGCCACTGGAGACCGTCGAGGTGGTGGAGGGCGGGGTGCGCTTCCTCGCCGATCCGGAGGGCGGGCAGAAGACCGGCTGGTTCTACGACCACCGCCACAACCGGGCGCTGGTGGCCGGGCTCTCCGGCGGGGCGCGGATGCTGGATCTCTACTGCTATCTCGGCGGGTTCGGGCTGCAGGCGGCCGCGTCGGGGGCGGAGAGCGTCACGCTGGTCGACCGCTCCCAGCCGGCGCTCGACCTCGCCGCGCGGGCGGCGGAGACGAACGGGCTCGCGGACCGGTGCGTATTTGCGCGCAACAACGCGTTCGACGAGGCCGGACGGCTGGCCAATACGGGGGAACGGTTCGATATCGTCGTCGCCGACCCGCCCGCCTTCGTCAAGAGCCGCAAGGACAAGGGCGCGGGCGCGCGCGGCTACCGCAAGCTGACGCGGCTGGCGGCGACGCTGGTGCGGCCGGGCGGGTTCGTGTTCCTCGCCTCCTGCTCGTTCCATCTCGACGCCGAGGCGTTCGACGACCAGATCCGCCGCGGCCTGGTCGATGCGCGGCGGACCGGCCGCATCCTTTATGCCGGCGGCGCCGGGCCGGATCATCCGGTGCACCCGCATCTGCCGGAGACCAGCTATCTGAAGCACCGGCTGCTGCAACTGGATTGAGGCTGGACTACACTGGACGCGACGAGGGAGGCGACCATGAACCCGATCAGGCCGAAACAGATCGACCATGTTGTGCTGCGCGTGGCGGACCTCGCCGCCTCCATGCGGTTCTACCGGGACATCCTGGGATTCCCGCTGGCCCATTCGAACGAGGAGGCGGGGCTGCACCAGTTCCGCGCCGGCGCCTCGATGATCGACCTGGTGGCGCTGGACGGGCGGATCGGGCGGGCAGGCGGCGAGACCGTGACGCAGCAGAACAGGAACATGGACCATTTCGCCGTCACCATCGCCGAATACGACGAGCCGGCGATTATCGCCCATCTGGAAAGCTTCGGGGTGAAGCCCTACGGCAGCGCCAAGCGCTTCGGCGCGGAAGGGCGCGGCACGTCGATCCTGGTCACCGACCCAGACAGCAACACGGTGGAGTTGAAGGGCCCCGCCGACGAAATCTGAAAGGCGCCCGCAGCGGCGCGCAGGGAGCAGGAGAAACGATGATCAGGATTATCGGACGCAAGACGTCCTCCAACGTGCAGAAGGTCCTCTGGCTGTGCAGCGAGGTCGGACTGGAATTCGAGCGCACCGACCTCGGCGGCCCGTTCGGCGGCAACGACAAGCCGGAATACCGCGCGATGAACCCCAACGGTCTGGTGCCGACCATCGTCGAGGACGGGTTCGTGCTGTGGGAGTCGAACGCCATCGTCCGCTACCTTGCGGCGAAGTTCGCTGCGAAAAGCGGGCTGTACCCGGAGGATCTGCGCGAGCGCGCGGCGGGCGAGCGCTGGATGGACTGGCAGCTTTCGGTGATGAATCCGGCGATGCGCCCGGTGTTCTGGGGCTATGTGCGCACGAAGCCGGAGGACCGCGACGAGGCGGCGCTGACGAAGCAGATCGACACACTGGGCGCGAAGTTCAGGATGATGGACGACCACCTCGCCGGCCACGCGTTCATGGCCGGCGACCGATTCACCGTCGGCGACATCCCGGTCGGCATCGCCGTCCATCGCTGGTTCGAGATGCCGATCCCGCGCATCGACCTGCCCAACCTGGCCCGGTTCCACGCCCGGCTGAAGGAGCGCCCGGCCTTCCAGGAGCACATCATGCAGCCGCTGGAATAGGCGGCGGAGGGCGCGGTCCGGCCGGAACGGGACGCCCCCTATTTCTCCGGCCCGGCCCCGCCCGCGTAGCGCTCTTCGGCCGCGTAGTAGTCGTTGAACCCGACGATGTCGCGCAGCTCGGCGAAGCTGAGCATCCCGTCCGGGGTGCGGCCCTCGGCCAGCGCCTGGAGCGCGCCGGCCATGGCCACCATGGCGGCGTTCAGCAGGGTCAGCGGATAGGCGGCAACCTTGAAGCCCAGCGCCTCCAGCGCGGCGGGCGGCAGCACCGGGGTCTCGCCCTGCTCCACCATATTGGCCATGCAGGGCCCGCCCGCCCCGGCGCAGAAGGCGCGCATCTCGTCCTCGGTCTTCGGCGCCTCCAGGAACAGGATGTCGGCCCCGGCCTCGGCGAAGGCCTCGATACGCCGCATCGCCTCGTCGAAGCCGTGCGTGGCGTTGGCGTCGGTGCGCGCCATGATCAGGATGTCGGCGCCGTCCTCGCGCGCGTCGACGGCGGCGCGGATGCGGGACAGCGCCTCGGCACGGTCCACCACCTGCTTGCCCCTTGTATGGCCGCAGCGCTTCGGCGCGAGCTGGTCCTCGATCATCGCGCAGGCGAAGCCGGCGCGGGCGTAGCCCTGCACCGTGCGCCGCACGTTGAGCGCGTTGCCGTAGCCGGTGTCGGCATCGCCGATCACCGGGATCGATACGGCGTTGCAGATGTCGCGCCCCTGGCCGACCATCTCCGCATAGGAGATCAGCCCGGTATCGGGCATCGCCAGCTTCGCGGCGGACACCGCGAAGCCGCTCATGAAGGCGAGGGGGAAACCGGCGCGCTCGATCATCCGCGCCGACAGCGCGTCGAAGCAGGACGGCGTGACCAGCAGCCCCGGCCGCGCCAGCAAGGCGCGCAGCGCCGCGGCGGGCGAGTCGGTCACAGGACCGGCCCGGGGATCAATGCCGCTCTTCTTCTTCGGCCCCGTCGAAGGAGACCTTGATCAGCAGGAACACGAAGAACACGGCGAACAGGAAGAACCCGAGCCCGCCGTAATAGCCGACCCCGTGGCCGGCCCGCGCCGCGACGAACAGCCCGCAGATGCCGAGGATCAGCGTACAGGCGCCCATCGCCCAGTTGCCGATATGATTCATGCCGTCATTCCCGTGCGATTGTGGTGCCGGATCCGGACGTATTCATAGCCCAAACCGCCGCAGAATCAAAACCTCCGCCTGCGGCGTTACGACGCGTTGGCGGCGGGTTGCGGCGGCGGCGCGCCGCGCTCGGCGGCGGCGTCGACCGGCAGGATGAGCCGGAACGTGGTGCCGTCCTCGCCGGTGGCGGCCAGCGCAATGTCGCCGCCATGGCCCTGGACGAGGTCGCGCGCGATCGACAGCCCGAGCCCGGTGCCGTCGGCGCGCCCGGTTTCCACGAACGGCTCGAACAGATGCTGGCGCAGCCGCGCGGGCAGGCCGGGTCCGTTGTCGGCGACCTCGATCCGGGCGGGGCCGTCCTCCATCGAGGCGGAGACGGTGACCCGGCTCGCCCCCGCCTCGTAGGCGTTGCGCACCAGGTTGAACAGGACCCGGAAGAGCTGGTCGCGGTCCACGTGCAGGCGGAACCCGGATTCGACGCGGTTCTCGAGCATCACGGCGCGGTCCTGCAGCCCGACGACGACCGCGTCCGCGATCTCGCCCACCAGCTCGCCCAGGTCGATCCAGCTCAGCTCCAGCGGCGGGGTGCCTTCCTGCACGAAGCGCAGCGTGCGGGTGCACAGCGCCACCGCGCGGTCGATCGCGCCCAGCAGCGTCGGCGCCACGCGCTTGACCTCGGGGTCCCGGCTGGCCGCCAGCCGGTCCGAGACGAGCTGCGCCGTCGCCAGGATATTGCGCAGGTCGTGGTTGATCTTGGCGACCGCGGTGCCGAGCGCGGCGAGGCGCGCGCGCTGGCGCAGCGCGCCGCGCAGCCCTTCCTGCATGTCCGCCAGCTCGCGCTCGGCGAGCCCCAGCTCGTCGGTGCGCCGGCCCGGCCGGATCACCCGGCGCCCGTCCTCCGGCGCCTCGCGGAAGAACACCATCGAGCGGGTGAGTCCGCGCAGCGGGCGGACGAACAGCCATTGCAGCGCAAGGAACACCAGCGACGCGGTGATCAGCGAAATCACGATCGACAGCGCGAGGATGCGCCAGGAGAAATCCAGCATCGCCATGCGCAGCGGCGCTTCGGAGATCACCGTCTCGACCGTCACCGCCGGATCCTTCGGCGAGAAATCGATCAGGCGCATGTAGCGCGATCCGTCGCCGGCAAGGGTCATGAAGGCCTCGCCCAGCAGCATCATGAAGCTGGTTTCGCGCAGGTCGACGGTCAGGTCGACCTTGGGCGGCATGTCGTTGCTGAGCATCAGCGCCTTGGAGGCCGGCCGGCGCAGCACGATGCCGTAGGACCCGGCATGGTCCAGCAGCTCCTTGCGCAGTTTCGGGCTGACCATCGCATCGGGCGGCACCTCCAGCGCCAGGCTGGCGAGATGGGCATAGGCGATGCGTTCCTGCAGATAGACCTGGCGGAACCGCGCGATCGAGGGCGCATAAATCAGCACCTCGCTCAGCATCACGAAGAAGATGGTGAACAGCAGAAGCCGGGCCGACAGCCCGGAAAACAACCCGCGGAACTTTCCCCCTTCACCCATCATGGCGTCATCATACAGGACAGGGAAAGGGGCCGTTAAGGATTAGAGCACGACGCCGCCGCCAGGGACTTTCCGGCGGCGGCGCTCGTCTCGGCGTCGGACCGCGGCGTTACTTCGCCTTGCAGGGATTCTTCGCCGCGCACGGGTTCTTGGCCGCGCACGGATTCTTCGCCGCACAGGGATTCTTGGCCGCGCACGGATTCTTCGCCGCACAGGGATTCTTGGCGGCGCACGGGTTCTTCGCGGCGCAGGGACCGCAGGCGGCGAGCTGCATGCCGGCGGCACGGCCGGTGTCGGCGGCGGCCGCGGGCAGCGCGGCGGCGACGGCGGCGAGCGTGGCAACGCTGAGCACGGTGGCGGTTCTCTTCATCATGGTGACCTCCCGTGTACGGGTTGACGGCTTAAACGAACGGGGCAGAGACCCCGATAAAGGACGGCGGCGTTTCGATCGTCGCCGCACGGCCAAAGAGCCGTTGCGCAGCATGGGACCACGCGCGCCGCCGCACGGCCAATCAACTGGCCCTCACCGGGACTCAACTTGTCGTGACGGGCGCGCGACCGGACCGGCGGTCAGGGCAGCTTCAGCAGGAACCGCACCAGCTTGCGGGTGCGGTCGCTGAACAGCGACGGCGTATAGAAGGAGCCGGCGGCACGCTTGTTGATCTCGCCCAGCGTCGGGTAGGGCAGGATCAGCCCCGCGACGTCCCTGACCTTCAGCCCCCTGGCGATGGCGAGCGACCAGAGCTGGATGACCTCGCCCGCGCGGGGGCCGACCATGGAGACGCCGACGACGACGCCGTTCTTCCGGGCGATCACCTTCACCAGCCCGTCGGTGTCGCGCTCGGCGCGGGCGCGGTCGTTCTCGGCGAAGGTGCTGCGCAGGATGCGTATCTCGCCGAACCGCCCGCGCGCCTCCTCCTCCTGCAGCCCGACCTGGGCGAGCTCCGGCGCGGTGTAGGTCACCCAGGGCACGGCCCTGTAATCCACCCTGGCGGGCAGGCGGAACAGCGCGTTGCGGATCACGATGCCGGCCTGGTATCCGGCGATGTGGGTGAAATTGAGCCCCTCGGCCACGTCGCCGACGGCGAAGACGCGGCGGTTCGTGGTGCGCAGCCGCGCGTCGATCCTGATGCCGCCGCGCCCGAATTCGATGCCGGCCGCCTCCAGCCCCAGCCCGGCGGTATTGGGGATGCGGCCGACCGCGACCAGCAGATGCGAACCCGCGATCTCGCGCGACGTGCCGTCGGCGGAGACCGTGACGGTCACGCCGCGGTCGTTGCCCGCGACGCGCTCGATCTTCACGCCCTCCAGCATCTCCACCCCTTCGGCGGCGAGACGCTGCTTCAGGATGCCGGCGGTTTCGGGATCGTCCCTGGCGAGCACGGCGAACAGCTCCAGCACGGTGACGCGCGCGCCGAGATGGCGGTGCGCCTGGGCCAGCTCGATGCCGATGGGCCCGCCGCCGATGACGATCAGATGCTCCACCGGCGCGGCGTTGTCGAAGATGGTCTCGTTGGTGAAATACGGCGTCTCGTCCAGCCCCTCGATCGGCGGGACGAAGGGAGAAGACCCGGCGGCGACGACGAAGCGCTTCGCCGCGATCTCGTAGTCGCCCGCCGCGACCGTTCGGGGACCCGTGAAACGGGCGTCGTGCCGGATGACCCGCACGCCGAGCCCCTCGAACCGCTCGACCGAATCGTGCGGCGCGATGCCCGCGATCACGCCGCGCACATGATCGTGCAGCGCCGCCGGGTCGATCCGGGGCTCCGGCAGGGCGATGCCGAAACGCGCGGCCCCGCGCGCCGACTGCGCGGCGTGGCCCGCGGCAAGCAGCGCCTTGGACGGCACGCAGCCGTAGTTCAGGCAGTCGCCGCCCATCAGCCCGCGCTCGATCAGGACCGTCTCGGCCCCCATCTGCGAGGCGCCGGCGGCAACGCTGAGCCCGCCGGAGCCGCCGCCGATGACGCAGATATCCGCTCCGATCCGTTCAACCATCCGTGCCGCCTCGCATCAGGAACCGCGCCGCTTCAGCTTCTTGTAGACCACCGGGACCAGGGACAGCAGCGCGAGCCCCAGGATGGGCGCAAGGAAGCGCGGCTCGAAGACGATGCCCAGATCGAGCGTGCCGCCCGCATCCAGCACCGCGCCCAGCCCGTCGCCCACCAGCGCGAAGACGAACGTGCCGGGGATGATGCCGAGGAAGGTCGTCAGCGCGTAGACCCCGAGACCGACGCCGAGGAAGGCCGGCACCAGATTGACCAGCCAGAACGGAAACACCGGCACCAGCCGCAGGAACAGCATGTAGCTCATGGCGTTTTCGTTGAACCCGCCCTCCATCCGGCGCAGCGCCGGGCCCGCCTTGGCCAGCAGGTAGTCGTGGAACACGTAGCGCGCGGCGAGAAACAGCCCGGTCGCGCCGGTCGTGGCGCCGATCACGGTCAGGGCGGCGCCCAGCACCGGGCCGAACAGGAACCCGCCGACGATGGTCAGCAGGGCGCCGCCCGGCAGCGAGAACAGCGTCGAGACGGCATAGATGCCGATATAGGCCGCCCAGGCCCCGATCCCGGCGCGCTCCACCCAGGCGATCAGCGCCTCGCGGTGCGTCCGGAGCGCCCCCAGCGACAGGAAGCGGTCGAGATCGAAGAAGAAAAAAGCGCCGAGAGCGGCGCAGAACAGCGCCACCAGGAGGATGCGGAGGGGCGCCGAGCCGCCGGAAGCGGTGGCTTCCCTGCTGCTTTCCTTCATGCCGGAAATTCCATGCCGCAGATCCTCCCTGGCGTCCCCCGACCCCGGCCTTCCGGGCGCGCCCGCCGCCGGCGGAGCGGCGAGAATAATCCCTGGACAGCTATCTAGCCATCGGCGCGGGATTGTGCCAATCAACAGACGGGAAACAAAACGTGAGCGCCCCGTGGGCGCGGCGCCCAGCGTCATTGACTTACCCCGCTCGAAATTCTATACAGCGGGCCACTTTTCGCACCAGCGCCGTCCGGAGTTCAGCCGTGAAACGCACCTATCAGCCCAGCGTTCTTGTTCGCAAGCGCCGCCACGGGTTCCGTGCCCGCAAGGCGACCGTGGGTGGGCGCCGCGTCCTGGCCAACCGCCGCGCGAGGGGCCGCAAGCGCCTCTCCGCCTAGGTTATGGGCCGGGGCCCCGCCCGCCTCAAGCGCCGCCGCGATTTCCTCGGGGTCGCGGCGACGCGCCGCAAATGGGTCGCTCCCGGATTGATCCTGCAGGTTCGCCCGCAAGACAGCGGCGCGGCGCCGCGGAATTCGGACGGGCCTCCGTCCGCGTACGGATCGCCGCCGCCGATCCGCGTGGGCTTTACCGTCAGCCGCAAGGTCGGCAACGCGGTGACCCGCAACCGCGTCCGGCGCCGCCTGCGGGCGGCCGCCGAGGCGGTGCTGACCGAGCATGCGGCGCCGGGACACGATTACGTGGTGATCGGCCGCGGCAATACGGTGCGGCGGCCCTTCGCCGCGCTGAACGACGATTTCGAGACCGCCCTGCGCCGCCTTGGCGTCTGGCGCGAAGGCATGGAGGGCCGATGAGCATCGTTTCGGCATGGACAGGGCTGATGCTGCGGGCGCTTATCCGCGCGTACCAGCTCGTCGTCTCGCCGTTGTTCGGGCCGAGCTGCCGCTTCGCGCCGAGCTGCTCGTCCTACGCGATGGAGGCCATCGCCCGTCACGGTCCCCTGCACGGAAGCCGGCTGGCGCTGCAACGGGTTGCGCGTTGCCATCCCTGGAACGCGGGCGGGTACGACCCCGTGCCCGACCACGCGCCGCCTGGCGGCGCAGCCCAGCAATAGGAGCGAGCCGCAAGCGCCATGGAAAGCCGTAACCTCCTGATCGCGGTCGTCGCATCGGTCGGAATCCTGCTGAGCTGGCAGTTCCTGTACGAACAGCCGCGGGTGGAACAGGAAATGGCCGCGCGCCAGGCGCAGCAGCAGACCGCCGGGCAGCAGGCGCCGACCGGCCAGCCCCCGTCCGTTCCCGCCGTGCCGGGCACAAGCGTCCCCGCAACGCCGGGCGCAGGCGCGCCGCCCGCGCCCGACGCCGCGGGGGTCCAGGCGCCCGGCGCCCCGCCGGTGATCGGCGCGCCGGGCGCTGCCGGCCCCGACCGCAAGGTCGTGCTGGGCAGGGACACCCGCATCAGGATCGAGAGCCCGCGGGTGCACGGGTCCGTCCGCATCAAGGGCGGCCAGATCGACGACCTGACGCTCATCGATTACCACCAGACGCCGGACCCCAAGACGCCGGAGATCACCCTGCTGTCGCCGAACGGCGCGGCGCTGCCCTACTACGCCCAGTTCGGCTGGGTTTCGGGCGGCAACGAGGTGCCCGTGCCCGACGCGGAAACGCCGTGGAAGGCCAGCGGCACGACGCTCGCGCCCGAACGGCCGGTGGTGCTGAGCTGGGACAACGGCCAGGGGCTCGTGTTCGAGCGCACCATTGCGCTGGACCGGAACTACATGTTCAGCGTCACCCAGAAGGTGACGAACAACGGGCGCGCGCCGGTCACGCTGTATCCCTATGCGCTGATATCGCGCACCGGCACGCCCGACACGCTGGGATTCTACATCCTGCACGAAGGCCTGGTCGGCGTCTTCGACGGCACGCTGAAGGAGGTCGATTACGACGACCTGCAGGACGCCGGCACCATGCAGCAGCGCAGCACCGGCGGCTGGATCGGCATCAGCGACAAGTACTGGCTCACCGCGCTGATCCCCGACCAGAAGGCGCCGCTTCAGATGCGCTTCAGCCATACCGGCCAGGGCAAGCAGGAGAAGTACCAGGCCGATTATCTCGGCGGCGGGCAGACCGTGCCGGCCGGCCAGTCGGCGGCCCTGACCAACCGGCTGTTCGCCGGGGCCAAGGAGGTGGGGCTGCTGGACGAGTACACCGAGAAGCTGGGCATCGCCCGGTTCGACCTGGCGGTGGACTGGGGCTGGTTCTACTTCCTGACCAAGCCGATCTTCTACGTGCTGGAGTATTTCTACGGGCTGCTGGGCAATTTCGGCCTCGGCATCCTGCTGCTGACCGTGCTGATCAAGGCGGTGTTCTTCCCGCTGGCGAACAAGTCCTACGCCGCGATGAGCCGTCTCAAGGCGCTGCAGCCCAAGATGACGGAGATCCGCGACCGCTATAAGGACGACCGCGCCAAGCAGAACGAAGCCATGATGCGGCTGTACAAGGAGGAGAACGCCAACCCGATGGCGGGCTGCCTGCCCATCATCGTGCAGATTCCGGTGTTCTTCGCGCTGTACAAGGTGCTGTTCGTCTCCATCGAGATGCGCCACGCGCCGTTCTTCGGCTGGATCAGGGACCTGTCGGCGCCGGACCCGACCTCGCTGTTCAACCTGTTCGGGCTGATCCCGTGGACGCCGCCGGACATGCTGCATATCGGCGTGTGGCCGCTGATCATGGGCGGGACCATGTGGCTGCAGCAGAAGCTGAACCCGCAGCCGGCGGACCCCACCCAGGCGAAGGTGATGATGTTCCTGCCGGTGGTGTTCACCGTCATGCTGGCGCAGTTCCCGGCCGGGCTGGTGATCTACTGGGCGTGGAACAACATGCTGTCGATCTGCCAGCAATGGCTGATCATGCGCCGCATGGGCGTCAGCGCCTCGGGCGAGACCACGAAAAAGCCCGCCGGCGGATCGCCCAAGGGCGGCGGAAAGCCGGCCGGCAGCGCCAACGCGAACAAGGCCGGCGCCGGCGCCGCCAACCGGAACAAGGGCAGAACCAACAAGCCTAAGGGCAAAGGCAAAGGCAAGGCCGGGGCCGGCTGAGCCGGCGGAAGGACCGCCGATGCAGGACGACACCCCGACCCCCGATGCGGATGCCGGCGGTCCCGACGCCGAGGCGCTGGAGCGCGGCCGGCTGCTGTTCGCGAAGCCCTGCGTCTTCGTCGCCGGCGCGGCCCGGATCGGCGACCTGCCCGACGCGACCCTGCCGGAGATCGCCTTCGCCGGCCGGTCCAATGTCGGCAAGTCCAGCCTGATCAACGCGCTCACCGGCCAGAACGCGCTGGCCCGCATATCGCGCACGCCGGGGCGCACGCAGCAGCTCAATTTCTTTCGCCTCGACGACGCGGTCACGCTGGTCGACCTGCCGGGCTACGGCTACGCGCGGGCGTCGAAGCGCCAGATCGCCGACTGGACCGGGCTGATGCACGCCTATCTGAAGGGACGGGTGACGCTGCACCGGCTCTGCGTGCTGGTCGATTCCCGCCACGGGCTGAAGCCGAGCGACGAGGCGCTGATGGACGAGCTGGACGACGACGCGGTCTCCTACCAGGTGGTGCTGACCAAGGCCGACAAGCCGAACAGCGCCGAAGTCGCCGGCACGCGAGCCGCCGTCGCGCAGGCGCTCACGCGCCGCCCCGCCGCGCATCCGGACATCCTGGTCACCAGCGCCCGCAATGGCGGCGGAATCCCGGAGCTGCGCGCCGCCCTTGCCGCTCTGGCGGGCTCCGTACGATTGGGCTAAAGTCCGCGCGCCATGACTGAAAAGAAGAAAGCGGAAGCGGCCGCCGAGCCGATCCAGGACCGGGATTACTTCCTGCGCAAGGCGAAGACCCTGTCGGAGGCGCTGCCCTACATGCGCGCCTATGCCGGCAAGACCTTCGTCATCAAGTATGGCGGCCACGCCATGGGCGATCCGGCGCTGGCCAGGCTGTTCGCCCGCGACATCGTGCTGTTCAAGCAGGTCGGCATCAATCCGATCGTCGTGCATGGCGGCGGCCCCCAGATCGGCGCCATGCTGGAGCGGCTGAAGATCAAGAGCTCCTTCGTCGACGGGCTGCGCGTCACCGACAAGGCGACGGTGGAAATCGTCGAGATGGTGCTGTGCGGCAGCATCAACAAGCAGATCGTCGCCGCCATCGGCGAGGCGGGCGGCACCGCCATCGGCATTTCCGGCAAGGACGGTAACCTGATCGAGGCGCGCAAGCTGACCCGCAAGACGCGGGACCCCGATTCCAATATCGAGAGGGTGGTCGATCTCGGCTTCGTCGGCGATCCGGCCCGGATCAATGTGGGCGTGCTGATGGAGCTGGCGCGGTCCAACGTCATCCCGGTGATCGCGCCGCTGGGGATGGGGCCGGACGGCACCACCTACAACATCAACGCCGACACCGCCGCGGGCGCCGTCGCCGGGGCGGTCGGCGCCGAACGGCTGCTGATGCTGACCGACGTCGCCGGCGTGCTGGACAAGACGAAAGTCCTGATCCCCGAGATGACCGCCGCCCAGGTGCGGTCCCGCGTCAGGGACGGCACCATCAGCGGCGGCATGATCCCCAAGGTCGAGACCTGCATGGACGCCGTGAAGCAGGGCGTGGAGGCCGCCGTGATCCTCGATGGCCGCGTGCCGCATGCGCTGATCCTCGAAATCTTCACCGAGCATGGCGTCGGCACGCTGATCCGCGGCGCGAAGCCGAAATCGAAGGCAGGCTGATCCCGTGAGCGCCCTGCCGCGCGCCGTCGTGTTCGACCTCGACGGCACGCTGGTCGAGACCCTGCCCGACATCGCCGATGCGCTGAACCGCGCGCTCGCCGAGAGCGGCGTCGCCGCGCTGCCGGCGGCGGAGACACGGCTGATGATCGGCGCTGGCGCGAAGGTGCTGGTCGAGCGCGCGCTGACCGCCAGCGGGCGCGCCGGCGACGACGGGCTGCTGGACCGCTGCTACGACCGTTTCCTCGAACACTACAGCGCCGTCCCCGCGTCCGGCTCCGCGCCCTTCCCCGGGGTATGCGCCGCGCTGGACGGCCTCGCCGCCGCCGGCTGCGGGATGGGGGTCTGCACCAACAAGCCGCACGCGCTGACCGGGACGATCCTGGAGGCGCTGGACCTGGCCCGCTATTTCGGCGACGCCGTGCTGGGCGGCGATGCGCTGGCGGTTCACAAGCCGGATGCCGGCCATCTGCTGGCGGTGCTCGAGCGGCTGGGGGCGGCGCCCGCCGAATCCGCGATGGTCGGCGACAGCGCCACCGACGTCGCCGCCGCGCGCAACGCGGGCGTGCCGGTCGTCGTCGTCACGTTCGGCTATACCGACATCCCGGCCGCCGAGCTGGGCGCGGACGCGGTGATCGACTCGTTCGCGGCGCTGGACGCGGCGCTGCGCGGCCTGTAGGCGCTATTCGTAATGCAGTGACTCGGCGCTCGAGGTCCGCGTCGCGACAAAGGCGGGATAGACCGCGGCGGCAAGGCAGGTGACGAGGCAGATGGCGGAGATCGCCAGCGTCGCCCGCCACGAGACATGCAGCCCGTACTCGAACAGGGTGAAGTGGTCGAGGAACGAGACGCTGACCGCCCCCAGCGCATTGCCGACCGCCGCCGCCAGCAGCGCGCCGACCAGCCCGACGATGGCGCCTTCGGCCAGCAGCAGCCGGACCACCTGGTCGCCGCTCATCCCCAGCGTCCGCAGGACCGAGAACTCGCGCTCCCGCGCATGCACCTGGATCAGCATGGTGTTCGCCACCCCGATCCCCGCCAGCGCGACCGTCATCGCCAGGATGAAATCGAAGATCAGGAAGTCCCGGTCGATCTCGCGCCGCTGCCAGTAGCCGCGCACGATGCCGTAGCCGGTGCGCAGATAGAAGGGGTACAGCGCATCGTAGGCGATGCCGCGCCAGTAGCCGGGATGCTGCCGTATCGGGCGCGCCGCGCCGTACTGCCCCAGCGTGGTCTCCAGGTTGTCGGCGAAGAGCGGGTTGCCGTCGCTGAACAGCGCGTAGGATTTGAGGTCCACGTAGCGGCCGTTCTCGGCGTAGAACCCGATATCGTCGGTGACGCCGACGACCTCGAACGCATGGGACCTGCCGCCGCTTTCGACGGTCAGCACGTCGCCCGGGCGCACCCCGAACCGGGCGGCGAGGGTGGGAGAGAAGATCACCGTGCCCGGCTCCAGCGCCCGGCGCCCGTGGCGGAGGAGGTAGGGGTTGACGTCGGATGCCCTGATGAGGCGGATCGGGAACGCGCCGCCGATCTTTTCCGACATGCGGAAGAAATAGATCCCCTGCCCGACCAGAAGGCGCCGGAAGCTGCCCTCGCTTTCCGGCATCGAGGTCCGCTCGAAGAACGTGTAGGGCGCCAGCGCCGCACCGGCCCAGTCGACGATTTCCTGCTTGAGCGAGCGCGTCACGTCGTGCAGCGCGGTGAGCGCGCCGAAGACGAGCACGATGCCGGTCACCGAGAACGCGATCTGCCGCGTGCCGATGCGCATCCGCCGCCCCGCCAGCAGCACCTCCAGCGGCATCAGGGGCCGCAGCGCCGCCTCGAACAGGCGGATCGCGCCGCGCAGCAGCGGCGTCACCCACCACAGCGCCGCCACCGCGACGATGCAGACGAAGGCGGCCTCGAACAGGAAGAAATGCAGCACCGACAGCCAGTCCAGCAGGAAGGGCCGCACCAGCAGCCAGGCGGCGGCCAGCAGCGGCGGGACGAGCCAGGAGAACCCGCGCGTCTGAAGGCTGCGCAGGTCGACGTCCTGGGCCAGGAAGCGCGGCTGAAGCACCGTGGCGACGTCCATGCGGTAGAGCGTGCGCACCGGCCCCGCTATCCCCGCCAGCGCGATGGCGATGCTGATTCCCGCCATCGCGGCCAGGTCGCCCCACGGGATCCCGGCCCCGGCGCCAGGGTGCTGGCCGGTGGTGGAGATGCCGAGCGCGAGCAGCCCGCGCCCGACCGGCAGGGCGGCGATGAACCCCAGCGCGGTGCCGGCAAGGCCGAGTATCCCGGCCTCCGCCGCCAGCGACGCGGCGACACCGCTCCGCCCCTCGCCCAAGCAGAGCAGCAGGCAGAGCTCCCGCGCCCGGGCGGCTACGGAGAACCGCATGGTAAAGAACACGATCACCGCGCCGACCATGAAGGCGAGCAGCGAGGCCAGCCGGACCGCGAGCCGCATCGCCTCGTAATCCTCCGCGCCGCGCCCGCCGCGCGCCTCGGCCCGGCCGGTGGCGTCGCCCCTGCCCCGCTGGCTCGGCATCAGGCCGCGGATGCCGCCGGGCCTGTCCGCTTCGGCGCGGCGGCTGAACGAGATCGCGTCCACCGGCGGCGCGATGCGGCGCGGCGGCAGGCGGAGGACGAACCGCCCGTCATCCGCCGGGGCCGTGGCCGCGGTGGGCGCTTCCCCTGTCTCCGACAACGGGCTGAGCGTGTTGTGATCGACAACGAGAACGGCACTGACCACCGTCATGCCGATGGCGACGCCGAGCACGGTCGCCAGCGCCACCACCCGGTGCCGGGCGAGGCTGCGCGCGGCCAGCAGCAGCGCGAGGCGCAGATTTGGGCCGGTCCGGTCGGCTCGGCCGGGCACAGGCTAGATCCCCAGCCGGACGAGTTTCTCGTGGATCGGCAGCACCTCGTCGGCGCGGCCGCCATGCTCGCGGATCGCGGCGATCACCCCGTCCTTAAGAAAGCAGATGCGGTCGGCGAAGGCGGCGTGCTCCGGGCTGTGCGTCACCAGCAGCACGGTCGCGCCCTCGTCGCGCGCCACCTCGCCCAGCGTCGCCATGATGCGGCGGCCGGCCGAGGGGTTGACGTTGCCGGTGGGCTCGTCCGCCAGCAGCAGCCGCGGCCGGCGCATCAGCGCGCGCGCGATGGAGGCAAGCTGCATCTCGCCGCCGGAGAGCTGGAACGGATAGTGGCCGGCCCGCTCCGCCAGCCCCAGCCGGGCCAGCAGCGCGTCGGCCCGTTCCTCTCCCGGCCCCTCGCGCGCGATCAGCGACGGCAGCGCCACGTTCTCGCGCACGGTGAGCGAGGGCACGAGGTTGAAGAACTGGAACACGATGCCGATGCGGTTGCGGCGCAGCAGGGTGCGCGCGCGCTCGGACGTATAGTCGACCGCCTCGCCGTCGAGCCGCACGATGCCCGCATCCGGCCGGTCGATGCCGGAGATGCAGTTGAGCAGCGTCGTCTTGCCCGACCCGCTGGGCCCCATGATGGCGACCAGCTCGCCCGCCCGCGCCTCCAGGCTCAGCCCGCGCAGCACCGCCAGCCGCTCCGCGCCCAGGCGGTATTCCTTCTCCAGCCCCTCGACGGAGAGGCAGGGCGGCGGGGCGGGCTGTTCGGGCGGATCGGACAAGGGAAGGGGCGCTGTGCTGGTTCGCGAAGGGCGAGACCTTAGAGCATGATTGTTCCAGATAGAACCGCCTGCGTTTTGCGCAGATGGCCGCCCGGAATTTTTGTTGGGAGGCGGGCGGCGCCTTCTATCCTCCGATGAACTCGATCTGCCAGCGCATCTCTTCCTCGGTGAGCGGATAGTCCACCCCGGCGCGCGCCTGCAGCACCTTGGGCGGCGGAATGCGGGCGAGGCGGAGCTGGAGCTGCACCGCAGTGCGCATGCCGAGCCCGGCCTTCCAGGCGATGGCGGTCACGCCCTTGGCGCTGGCGAGCGACACCGCCTGCTGCACCGATTCCTCCGACAGGCCCGACAGCAGCGCCAGCGCGCGGGTGACGAAGCCACGCTCGCCCTTGCCCAGCGCACCGGCCACCGTCGCATCGTCCAGCGCGCCGGCGGCGAACAGCCGCTCGGCCAGCGCCGCCGGGTCCTCGCCCGGCGTCTCGCGGCCGGGGACGGGTATACAGACGTCGTCGGCGTCGAGCCGGCGGTTCACGGCCTCTGCCAGCACCTCGGCGGTCTCGGCGTCGATGTCGTCGCGCCCCGCGAGCTCGTCCAGCAGCGCGCCGGCGACGAAGCGCGACAGCGCGCGCATCGCCTGCTGCGACAGGGTGGGGCGGCGCACGAGCGGCGCGTGCCAGTCCTCGATGTCGATGGCGCGCTCGACCAGCGCGTCCAGCGTTTCCTCGCGAATCTGGGCGCTGCGGTTGCCCAGCAGCGCGGCGATCGCGCCGATATCGTCGGCGCCCGCGATGGCGTCGGACACCGGACCGGACAGCCCCGCCCGGCGGGCGATGGCGGCCAGCGCACCGTCCGCAGGCGCGTTGCGGATCAGCGCCAGCAGCGTCGCGTCGTCCAGCAACGGCGAGAATTCCAGCACCGGGCCGGCCACGGTGACGTCGGAGTCCTCCGCCAGCCGCCGGATCACGGCGGCGGGCACGTTGGTGCAGGCCTTCAGCTCCTCGGCGAGGATCCGGCGCACGCGGGGCAGCTGATCCTCGGCGAGGCGCTGCAGCAGGTCGCCGACCATGGCGCGGATGCTGTCCCTGTCCTCCGCGTCGATGCCGGGGGCGAGCCGCGCGATCCGGCGGGCGAGAGAGCAGCGGACCTCGCCGTCGGGATCGCCCACCAACAGCAGCCCGGCATGCACCGGCGCGGCGCTGTTGGCGGCGACGGTGCGGCGCACCGCGGCATCCGGGTCTTCCGCGAGGAAGTAGAGGATTTCAGGCTGCACGTCGTCGCGCCCGGCAAGCCGCAGGCGCTTCGCCCACGAATCCGCGGCGGCGCGCCGCTTGGCCTTCTCGTAGTCGATCGCGCCGCCCCGGGCGCCGATCAGTTTTTGCAGCAACCCGCTCATGCCGTCCTTCGCTCCGTCGCAGCCGGCGCGCGGCGCGCGGCCGGCGCGATCACGTAGCCCGCCTTGCCGTTATGCTTGATTTCGTACATCGCCTCGTCCGCGCGCAGGGTCAGCGCCTCCAGCGTCTCGCCGCCGCCGGGCTCGAAGACCGCGACGCCGACTGAGATGCCCAGCGGGCGGGCGGGGTCGCCCGAATAGGGCTGGAGCACGGAGGACGCATCCAGCAGCTCCTGCGCGCGACCGCCGGCCGCGCCCGCGTCGGTGCGTTCCAGCCACAGCGCGAATTCGTCGCCGCCCAGACGCGAGACCAGGTCGCCCGGGCGGGTGCTGTCCGCCAGCATCCGCGCCACGGCCCGGAGCGCCTCGTCGCCCTTCTGGTGGCCGAGCACGTCGTTGACGGGCTTGAAGTTGTCGAGATCGACATAGAACAGCGCGCCGGCCGCGCCGCCGCGCGCGAGGCGCTGTTCGAGCTCGGCGTTGAAGGCGCGGCGGTTGAGCAGACCGGTCAGCCCGTCGGTGCGCGACAGCGCCTCCAGCCGGAGCTGGTTCTGGATCTGCGCCAGCGCGACGCCGAGCTGCAGGGCGACGTCGCCCGCCAGCGCCCGTTCCTCCGCCGCCCACGCGCCGGCGGCCGCGCCGCGGGCGAGCAGCAGCGCGCCGTTGACCCTTTCGCGGTAGGAGGTGGCGACGCAGAGCAGGCGGCAGCCATCCTCCTCGATCGCCAGCGGCCGGCCGTCGGGCGCGGCGCGCAGCAGCAGCGCGGCCTCGGTCCCGGCATGGACGATGTCGGCGCCGCGCGAGGCGGCCAGCGCGTGGTCGCCATCCTCGTCGACGCGGAAGATGCGGCAGCAATCGGCGTCCAGTGCGCGGGCGGTGGCGGTGGCGGCCGCCTCCAGCATCTTCGCCGGCTCGATCTCGTCGCGGACGGTGCGCACGATATAGGCCATCAGCCGCTCCCGCGCCTGCGCGCGGGCCAGCGCGGATTCGCCCTCGTGCATCGCGGTGACGTTGCGGCAGATGCCGCGCGCGCCGCGCCATGTGCCGTCGTCGGCGAAGAGGGGCACGGCCGTGGTCACGAAGCAGGCGAGCGCGCCGTTGGCCCGGCGCACCCAGACGTCCACCTCGTTCACCGGCTCGCGCGCCGCGAAGATGGCGGCGTCGGTTGCGGGCGCCTCGAGCAGCGACGCCGGCTCG
>WHUE01000057.1 GCA_009377375.1 Alphaproteobacteria bacterium
CCTTGTTACGGAGTCCGGGTGATATCTGATAGTGTCCGCAGCGGCTGAACGTCAAAAGCGTCCGATCGTCACGCTATTCCGCGACTGACTGATTGAGACCGTCAATCGCGTAACGACGGCGACGAGCGGCGACATGAAAGGGGATGCCAACAAAGATTCCGAGATCCTCAGGAGCGCAGCCGTGTGGGCACGGGCTATTTCGACATTCCTCATCTGAGGCCGACTCTTCGTCCCGGTGTCTATGCCACTGAGAGCGCGGAAGCCCGTGGCGTAAGTCTTTGAGAGATTCGAGATGGAAACGATGGCCGGCTGCATGGCGGCAAGTTAACCGATAAGGGGGGCAGCGTGAACGGGTCTGGGCGGCCGATTTGTCCGAAAATGTCTCGAGGTCGGATGAAAGCTGCCCGCGTCGTTCTAACAGCGAAGACACAATTATCGTCTAACAGGTACAGGACTGGAGCACGCACGGACGGCTCTTGGTTGAGGTCTGCCGTTCCGTGTCTGTATTTCTGCCGGTCACGGTCCGGAGAAGCCTTAGCCGGACGAGGGGCTGGTATGTCGTGGCGTACCTAGCCATTAGCAAGGTGCGCGACTGGAGAAGGTTTGACCCCGGTTCCTTTCCCTCCGCCAGCTCCCTCCTCGACGCCCCTCTCGGCCGAACTCCGCTTCCCCCGGTTCTTCGCCGGGATTGACGAACCGGCGCAACCTGCGTCGCGTCTATGCCGAAAAGGCCGAGGCAGCGAACAAGGATGTCGAGGTTCCGGGGCGGGATCGTGACCCGGCTTTAGCTGCTCCCGTGGAACCCCGACCCTTTGGGAGAGCTCCGCATCCCGGCCCGGGTCGTGGCCCGTGCAGCCCGCAACGGAACAAAGGGTCGCGGTTTCCGTTCAACGCGCATGGGTGCAGGGCAGAACAACCGTTCTCCGGCCACCGATGCGGTGGTCGGCGCGATTGCCGGCATCGCGGCCACCGCGGTGATGACAGTGTCGGCCGCGTCCCTGTATGAACGCCTGCCGCGGGCGGACCGCTACCCTCTGCCGCCGCGGGAGCTGACGGAGCGGGTCGCTTCGACGGCCGGTGTCGGCGAGCGGCTCGGGGAGGACGAACTGACCGCGGCCACCCTGACGGCCCATTTCGGTTTCGGTGCCGGCGTCGGAGCCCTTTATGCGCTGGCATTGAGGGGAAGGCGCGTGCAGCCGGCGGTTGCGGGCGTCGGCTACGGCCTCGCGGTATGGACGGCAAGCTATCTGGGCTGGATACCGATGCTGAAGCTGCTCCGGCCCGCCACCGCGCATCCGCCTGCACGCAACGCGCTGATGATCGCGGTACATGTGCTCTGGGGGGCCACGCTCGGGCTGGTCGCCGACCGTCTCTTTCGATCGCTGAATCCGCTCGGCAGCGGCGCGCTGCGCGATCGCTGAGGCGGAGGCCGCGCCTCGGACGGTCCGGCGGAACCCCCGGCAGCCGTGGGCGTTTGCGACATGTGAAGCCCCGTTACCCGCATAGAGGGAGCCCGAAATGAAGCAGACGATGACGGCGGCGATTCTTGTGGTGGCCATGGCCGGAGTCGCCGGCTGCGACTCGCGCGGCGGCAGCGCCCTCCTCGGCGGCGTGGGCGGCGCCGCCGCGGGCGCCGGCGGATACGAATACCACCTGAACCGCCAGAAGGCTCGCGTCGAGCAGGCGCGCAAGAACGGCGAGATCGACGAGCGGGAGTATCAGATCCGTATGGACCAGATTCGACGCGACTCGCTGGTCCAGTAGGCCGGCTTCGGCCGCCGGAAGCACCCGGCCGACGAGGGCGGGGCGTGCAGGAGCGCCGGGCGTCACTTGCCGCGGGCGTTCTTTCGGTAAATCGGCATCACCTCGTCGACATATTCCTGCAGCTCTTTCGCCCGGCTGCTGGAATGCGGGTGAGTGGACAGGAATTCGGGCTGCCGGTCGCCGCCTGCGGCGGCGAATTTCTCCCAGACCTGCACGGCCGCGCGGGGGTCGTATCCCGCCTGCGCCATATAGCGCATCCCGAGCCGGTCCGCTTCGGATTCCTGGCCGCGTGAGAACGGCAGGATCAGGCCGAGCTGCGCGGCCTGCGCCAGCAGCTGCGCCCCGGTCGGGGAGTTGAGGCCGGCGCCCGCTGCTCCGACGCCGGCCTGGGTGAGCGCCTGCCGCGACAGGCGTTCGGCCGAGTGCCGTGCGGTGACGTGGGCGATCTCATGGGCGATGACCGCGGCGAGCTGATCGTCGCTTGCGACGGCATCGAGCATGCCCGTGTGCACGCCGACCTTTCCGCCGGGAAGGGCGAAGGCGTTCGGGGTGTCGTCGCGGATGACGTTGAAGGTCCAGCTCTCTTTGGTCGCCGGTGCGCCGGCGGCCTGCACGATCCGGCGGCCGATCTGCTCGATCCGCTGCTGCTGCGCCGCCGTGCCCTTCTGGCTCTGCGACAGGATTTGCTGGTAGGCCTGCGCACCCATCTCCGTGGCCTGCTCGTCGGAGATGAGGATGAGCTGGCTTCGCCCCGTAACGGGGTTCTGCTCGCAGCCGGCGAGCGCGATCGCGGGCGTGACCAGGAGGGCGAGATACGTGCAGCGCTTGGGGACCATCGGTGTCTCCTTCTCCGGCAAAGGGGGGGACGATCTGGTCAGAGACCTTCCGGAAGGTCAACGCGGGGAAGCGGCCGCAGTTCCGGCGGATGCCGGGCGGCCTTGCATCTGTGGTTCCCATCTATAGTTCCCGGCACCCATCGGCCGCGCCGCCTCGCGGGATCACGACACGGTCAGAACGGTCAGCATCCGCCAGTTGCCGTTCCGGTCTTTCCATTCGATCGAATTGCCTTCGGTCAGCCCGATGAGCGCCGCCCCGATGGGCGTGAGAACCGAAAGCCGGCCGGCCGCGATGTCGGCTTCCCTCGGAAGGACGAGGCTGACGACGATGACCCTCCCGTTCGAGTCGTCCCGGAACGTGACGCGGGAATTCATGGTGACGACATCCGGCGCGATATCCGACTGCGGGACGATGACGGCGCGCTCGAGCTCGTCGGCAAGATATTCGGCAACCGACCGATCCTGTTCGGAAAGGGTGGAGACCAGCGACGCCAGCGTTTCGTGGTCGCGATCCGTCAGAACGATCTGCGGAAGTGTAAGCCCGGTTTCCATGAGAAGTATCCTTGATACAGTGCGGAACCTGCCGTTGCCGTCGATGGAATGACGGCAACGGCAGGTCGATCTTGTTCAGGCCGCGCTATCCGGCGGCGGATCCCGGTCCGGCTCCGAGCTTCCGGTTCGCCGGTTCGGTCGCCTGCGAAGCGGCACCACGTTCGGCTCGTCCCGCTCGCCGTGCGCGGCTTCTTTCGACAGGTCGGGCCTGTCGTCTCTGTCATGCATCGGTACTCTCCCTGTCGAACGGATATCTCTCGCCGCCCATCAGACGACCTTCTCGACGCTCACGCGCCTTTGCGCGCCCGCCAAATCCGCGAACGGCATGCCGTTCCCTTCCCGCAGCCCGAGCAGGGCGATGCCCAGCGGGCTGAGGATGGAAAGGTACTGGCCGGTCGGATGATATTGCCGGGGATATACGAGGAACCGCGACTCCGGCCGCTCGGAGTCCTCCACCCGATAGATGACCCGCCTGTTCATGCGCACGGCGTCGCGCGGCAGGTCCGGCGCCGCGCGCACCACGGCGCGCTCCAGCTCGGTCTTGAGGAAGGATGCGACAGGATGATCGGAGGCGAGCTGCGTGTGAACGAGGTTCTCCAGGCGGCCGAAATCATGGGTCGAGATATAGACGGGCGGCCGGTTTACGGCGGCGCCGGTCGCTTCTCCTCCGCCTGAGGCGGCGGTCGCGAACCCGCATGAAGGACAGGCCTGAGCCGGGGCCTTCATCCGGGAATCGCAGTTGGTGCAAAACGGGTCTCGGGTGGTCATGACAAGCTCCATCCGTGCGGCGCCTTGCGCTGCACGACTCATGTGGTGGTCGATTGTGAGAACTGTTCGGCCCCGTTACGCTTGCCGGCCCGAAGGCGGTCAAGCGGCGGGGCTCAGGCTCCTGCCAGGAGACTGCCCGAGTGTATCCGGAATCGATTCAGTTGCGTCGCATTGAGCATGACATCTCCTATGTGGCAGCGGATGCGGCGAATGTCAATTCGGCCGGTTGCCGGACAAGCGGGATTTTACGGGCCGGCGCTTCCGGGATAGGATGCAAGGAAAGGGAGCCTGCGATGTCCGATTTCGACTACGGCGCCTATTTCCGGCCGATCCTGCCGCTGGCGGACGCCACCCGCAGCGCCGAGACCCGATTCTGGGGCGAGGGCGCGGAAAAGGACAAGCGGCCGCACGACTACATCCTCTATCTCGGCTGCAACGTGCTGCGCACGGTGGCGCTGGCGGAAACGATCGTCGCCATCCTCGACGAGCTCGGCGTCGACTTCGTTCCGCTCGGCGGACCCGCGACCTGCTGCGGCATCATCCACCACGGCAACGGCGACCTGAAGGTCTCGGACAAGCTGACCCGACAGACGCTCGCAAAGTTCGAGGGCTACAGGCCCAGGGCGGTGCTGACCTACTGCCCGTCCTGCCACGCCCATATGGATTACGCCCTGGCGGAGACGGGAATCGCGTTCGAGGTGCCCTATCTGCACGTAACGGAGTTCATCACCGAGAACCTGCACCGGCTCGCGTTCCGCAACCGGATCGACCGGCGGGTCTATCTCCACGCCCATTCGGACAACGAACAGGCGCGGCTCGACGCCCGCTTCGCCCGGACTATTCTCGAAGCCATCCCGGGGCTTGAGGTGCTGGGCGAACCGGGCGGCGGTGAATGGGGCCACGATTGCGGCGGCCGCCAGGTCGGCATCATCGGCAAGGACGCTCACGACCGGCTGACGGCCGGGATGTTCGACGACGCAAGGACGGCGGGCGCGGACGGCATCGCCGCGCTCTATCATTCCTGCTATCGGCAGTTCTGCGGTCGCGAGACGGAGCAGGGCATGGAGGTCGTTCACTACACGGCGCTGGTCGCCGAGGCGCTCGGGCTGCCGCCGGCGGAGGAGGCCTTCAAGACGCTGAAGCTCGAATCCCGGCCGGACAGGGCCGCCGACCGCCTGAAAGACCGCGCCGCCGCCCGCGGGTTGAGCGAAGCCCGGCTGCGCGCCACCCTGGACGCCCATTTCCGCAAGTAGAGGTCCGGCGGCGCAAACTGGGACTCTGCTGGTTGCGGTCGAAGCCGGCCTGGCGCATTCTGGACCGCGTGTTTCATCGGAGATCGACGGGAAGGGAAAACACATGCCGAGACTGCGACCCTTGAATCCGGACGAGGCGCCGGAAGCGGCGCGGCCCATGATGGAAGCGGCCGCGCGAAGCTTCGGCCGGCCCTCCGTATCCGCCGGTATCCAGGCACGCTGTCCCTCCATCCTCGAGGCCAGCCGCGCGCTGAGCGCCGCGCCGGGCAGGAGCGACACGCTGCCGGCCGAACTGCGCTATCTGGTCTGTCTGCGGGCGGCGCAGATCGTCACCTGCCCGTTCTGAATCGATTCCAACGCTGCCGGGAGCAGCGTCTCAGGAAGTTCGGACGAGAAAATCGCCGCCGTGGCCGACTGGCGCAACAGCCGTCTGTTCACGCCGGCCGAGCGGACGGCGATCGAAATGGCCGAAGCGATGAGTTTTACGCCCGCGACAGTCACGGATGAGCTGTTCGCCGAGGCGCAAAACCATTTCACCGAAGAGCAGATTGTGGAGCTTGCGGCCACCATCGCCATGGAGAACTACCGCGCCCGCATGAACCGGGTCTTTCTGATCGAGTCGGAAGGGCGCTACCGGCCGTAATTCGGGCCGCGGCTGCGAAGGGGGACGGCGTGGGCTCTCCAGCCCTTTTCCCCTCGCGGGCAACCCGTTACAAGTAGTGTGCATGGGCTGATATGTCCAAGCCAGCCTTCACGGATCGCACGCGGCCTCGCTTTCGCGATCCCCCTCATCTTTCTTCCGGACGGAGCTCGGTTACCTGCATGACGGACACGGATCTCTCGAAAACCCAAACGCCGGCGATGCGCGGCTTCGCCGGTGCGGTCGCGGCACTTCGCGCGGGCGTCGACACGCCGCGCGCCTATCTGGAGCGCTGCATCGAGGCCATCGAGACCTGGGAGCCGCGGATCGGCGCCTTCGTCGCGACCAATTTCGACGGCGCCCGGGCGGCGGCCGACCGCTCGACCGCGCGGTGGAAGTCCGGCGCGCCGCTGTCCGCGCTCGACGGCATGCCGGTCGGCATAAAGGACATCATGGAAACGGCCGACATGCCCACCGAGCAGGGCTCGCCGCTGTTCGCCGGCTGGCGGGGCGGGCGCGACGGCGCCGCCGTCGCCGCGCTGCGCGGGGCGGGGGCGGTGATCGTCGGCAAGACGGTAACGACGGAATTCGCGGCAACCGAGCCGCGCGGCACCTGCAACCCCTGGGATATTTCGCGCACGCCCGGCGGATCCAGCAGCGGCTCGGCGGCGGCCGTCTCGGCGGGGCTGGTGCCGGTCGCGCTGGGCACGCAGGTCATCGGCTCGATTCTCCGTCCCGCCAGTTTCTGCGGGGTTTACGGATACAAGCCCAGCGTCGGCGGCATCAATCGCGGCGGCAGCTTCGACGGTTTCAGCCAGAGCTGCACCGGCGTTCTCGCGGCGACGCTGGAAGACACCTGGATCACGGCGCGGGTCATCGCCGCGCGCGCGGGCGGGGACGCCGGTTCTCCCGGCATTTCTGGCCCGCTCGAGCCGCCGCCGGCGAAGACGCCGCGGCGGCTCGCCCTGCTCGAGACGGCAGGATGGAGCACCGCGTCGGACGAGGCGATCGGCGCCCTCCGGCAGGCGCTCGACCGGCTGAAGGCGGCGGGGATCGAGATCGTCGACAAGGACTCCGACGAAGCCGTCGCCGCCGCGGAAGCCGCGATCGCGGATGCGGTTGCTATCTCGCGCGCCATCAATGCCTGGGAATCGCGCTGGCCGCTCAACACCTACGCGCGCGACATGGACCGGACGAAGCTGAGCGCCGGCATGCTGGAGCGCCTGGAGACGGCGGAGAAGATGGATCAGGAGGAATACGCGGGCCTGCTCGAGCGCCGCCGGAGCGTGCGCGAGACCTATGCGCGGCTCGCGGCCGATTGCGATGCCTGCATCACCCTCTCGGCGTCCGGCCCCGCCCCTGTGGGGCTCCAGTCCACCGGCAATCCCGCCTTCGCCATCCCGTCTTCGCTGCTCGGGACGCCGGCGCTGACGATGCCGCTCTTGAAGGCGGAGGGGCTTCCGCTCGGGCTGCAGATGATCGGCTTCGCCGACCGCGACGCCGCATTGTTCGCGGCAGCCGCCGCCTGCGAAGGCACGCTTCGGGCCGGAAAATAGAGTTGACGGCTGCTTCTCGGCCGCACGGGCGGGGCCGACGCAAGCCGCCTGCATTGTCGAACAGGAGCCTGTCTTGGACTCACGAAAATCCTTCGACGTCATGGAAGCCACTATCGCCGGTATCCACGCGGCCTACCGGTCGGGCACGCTGACCGCGCGGCAGCTGGTGCAGTCGTATCTCGACCGCATCGACGCCCATGACAGGAAGGGTCCGGCGATCAACGCGGTGATCTCGACCAATCCCGAGGCCCTGAAGGAGGCCGACCGGCTCGATGCGGCGTTCAAGGCCTCGGGTCCCGTCGGCCCGCTGCACGGGATCCCCGTCATCGTCAAGGACCAGGCCGATGTCGCGGAGATGCCGACGACAATGGGCTCGGTGCTGTTCAAGGATCACATGCCGGGCCGCGACGGCTTCGTGGTCGCCCGACTCAGGGAAGCGGGCGCGATCTTTATCGGCAAGGCGACGCTGGGCGAGATGGGCGCCGGCGATACGCACGGCTCGCTCTTCGGCTCGACGCGCAATGTCTACGACCTGGAGCGCACGGCGGGTGGGTCCTCCGGAGGGTCCGGGGCGAGCGTCTCGGCAAATTTCTGTGCCGTCGCGCTCGGGCAGGAGGGCTTCGCCTCGATCCGCCGGCCGGCGATATGGAACGGCGTCGCCGGCATGCGCCCGACCGCGGGCCTCGTCAGCCGCAGCGGCGTGTACGGCGGCTGGCCGACCGTCAACGGCTCGCTCGGTCCCATGGCGCGCACCGTCGAGGACCTCGCGAAGCTGCTGGACTGCATGGTCGGCTACGATCCGGACGATCCCGTAACCGCCCACGGCGTCGGGCGCACGCCGGACAGCTACGCGGCGCTCCTGGACAGGGACGCGCTGAAGGGTGCGCGGATCGGCATCCTGCGCGAGCCGATGGGCGATAACACCGAGCCCGGGTCGGACGATTTCGACAAGGTGTCGGAGGTGTTCGACCGGGCCGTTGCGGATTTGCGGAAGGCCGGCGCGGCGGTCGTCGATCCCGTCGTCATTCCGGACCTGAAGGCGCTGCTGGTGAAGCGCGCCAGAAACGTCCAGGAAGACGACGAGGCGTTCAGGCACTATGTTTCGGGCAGCGCCGACGCGCCGTTCGCTTCCCGCGAAGAGGCCATGGCGTCGCCTCTCTTCGCCACGACGATGAGGGGGGTGCACAAGCGCTGGCAGGGCACGGGGAGCGCCGAAGCGCATTGCGAATATCTGAAGGCGCGGGAGACGCTGATGACCGGAATGCTGAAGGTCATGGCGGATCATGGGCTCGATGCGATCGTGCACAAGGCAGTCGAGCACCAGCCGACCCTGATCGGTGACGGCGTGAACCCGCCCTATGTCGACCAGAAGGGCGCGCCGCATATCAACACGTTCCTTGTCTTCGTGCCCTCGGTTGTCGTGCCGGCCGGCTTCACCAGCGACGATCTGCCGGCGGGAGTCACGTTCCTCGGCCGGCCCTATGACGACGCCAGGATGCTCAGCCTTGCCTATGCCTACGAGCAGGCGACCGGGCACCGGCGGCCTCCGGCGAGCACGCCGTAACTGGAGGAGCGGCACCTCGGTTGTAGCTGACCGCGGCCCAGACGGACGCCCGCGCTCGCCGCAATGCCGGTGCTGGCGCTCAGCGCCGGCGCGCCGCCCGCGCGACATCAGGCACGGAAAGGAGGCCGGCTTCGCCGCCTACCTGACGAAGCCGCTCAACGCCAACGCGTTCCTCAACGCGGTCGATGCCGCCCTGTCTTCGAGGGCCTTCGAGGAGAGGCGCTAGAACAGCTCGCCATGGGCGCCGCGGCGGCGGAACCAGGCATGCAGGAACAGCGGCTTGGCAACGAAGAGGACGAAGGTGAAGACGATCCAGATGAGCAGCATGGTGACCATCCACCAGAATTGCGGGTCGGCGAAGCGATCCCATGCATCCAGCCGCCAGGTCATGTGGAACCCGCTGAGCCCGGCGAGCGTGACCGAGATTTTGGTTTGAAGCGAGAAGCGTCCTTCGATCTCCTCGAACAGGGCGGCGCGGCAAGACGGCTCGGAGAAGTGCGCGACGGCAGGCAGGATCACCGCGGTCACCAGCGAAACGCCGCCGATTCAGTGAACGGCGCAGCCGCTCCACATCTTCAGTGCGGAGGGGCCCATATCAGGGAAACCGGCAGCGGTCGGACGTGACCTGGACGAATCCGCGGCGTTCCCCGGGCACGACGCTCAGGCGATACTCGCTGCCGTTGACCACCACCGCGTGATGGATCGGCAACTCGCCGGACAGGCGGTCGGGGGGGCGTCCCAGCCTGGCAATCTCGAGCGTGATCGGCTTGGCGGGGTCGTACCAGGCCAGCACGCGGCCCTGCGCGTCTACCGCCGGCGTTCCTTCGGCGGTGACGGTGAGGGCGTCGTCCGCGAACTGCACCGCCGAGGCGGGCCCGTCATAGAGCGGGGTGCGGACGATGAACCGTTTCGTCACCGGCTCGCCGTCGCATTTTTCCTTCACGCTCGCCGCCGAGATCAGGAAGCGCAGCCGGTCGGCCTTGGCGCCCTGCCCGAGCTGCTCGTCGACCAGCGACAGCAGGACCTTGCGCTGGCCCGCGGGCACGTCCTTCTCGTAAAGCTGCTTCGTCTCCGCCTCGCGCATCCGCGCGACCTCGGCCGCCGTCCGCAGCGCCGCGTTCTCCCGCTCGAAGTTGGCGATCGCTTCCTGCAGCCGCCCGATCTCCTCGCGCGCCTGCCGCAAGGCCCGCTCCGACAGCGCGCTGCCCGATCCATAGGCCGTCAGCCCGAGCCCGCCGAGGAGCGACAGAACGAAGACCCATTTGAACACGCGCCGCCGGCGCTGCCGACGGGCTGCGGTTCTGCTTTCCCGTATTCCTACAGACATGTGGTGAAACGCCGTGTGCCATCCCGTTGCCGCGCCCGTGACGCCGCGCAACAATGGCGCATTGTCCAACAAGCGCGGACAGAACTCAACCGCAGACGGCGCGATTTCCGGCGGCCGGGACCGGTTCGGGCTGGCCTGGGCGGATTAATGCCGCGCCCGCTTCTGGCCGGCCTTCTCAGCCTCCTTCAGCGCCTTCCCTTCGTCGCCCTCGACGGCCTTCCTGGCGTCCTCGGCCGCGTCCTGCACCTTCCCCGCCCTGACGAACTCTTCCGTTTTCTCCCGGTAGGCGCGATCCGCGCTCTTGTTGCCTTCGCCTTCGTTCTTCTGTCTTGTCGTCATCTGCTCCTCCGTTCGGTTTCCATCCGCGGCGGACACCGTCCCGCAAGTGCCCCCGCGCGGCGGAGGCGGCGGCGTTCTGGATCGTGCTGGGCTGTTCAGTATGTTGGGCCGCCCGCCGGTCCGGGCAAGGGTGCCGTTGCCCTTCCCACGGGAGCATAAGCGCGGCGACCGTCTCGCCATGCGCGCGTGACGTGCTACTCTGCGCGTGGACGCACGCGGCCGCCGCAGAGCCGCGCCATCCAGGGAGGAAAACCCCATGTCCGACGTTCCGCGTCTCAACCGCGTCATCGCCGCGCTGGAGCAGGGCAAGCCGGCCTTCACCTCGTTCACCCCGGCCGACCGCGGCGCGGCGATCGCCTTCGCCAATTCCAGATACGACGGCATCGTCTTCGAGATGGAGCACAACCCGTGGGACATTCTCGGCCTGCGCGACTCGCTGCAATACATGCTGGACCGGGGCGCCATCGCGAAGTCCGGCTCAATCGCGCCCGCCTGCGCGCCGATGGTGCGCATCCCGCCCAACGGCGAGGAAATCGCGCAGTTCCACGCCAAGCAGGCGCTGGATGTCGGCGTCTACGGCGTCGTCTGGCCGCATATCAGCGATGTCGAGCAGGCGTATAACGCGGTCGGCGCCTGCCGCTATCCGCGCCAGAAATCGGCGCCGCTCTATGAGCCGCGCGGCGTGCGCGGCGACGGGCCGACCCAGGCGATGCGCTACTGGGGGCTGAGCCAGCAGGACTATTACAGCCGGGCCGACGTCTGGCCGCTGAACCGGGAGGGGGAGATCTTCGTCATCCTGATGATCGAGGATTCGACCGGCATCGCCAACCTGGACGACATCCTGAGGAACGTCCCCGGCATCGGCGCGATCCTGATCGGAGAAGGCGACCTCAGCCAGGAGCTCGGCTATCCGCGCCAGTACGACCACAAGGTGGTGCGCGACGCGATGGCGCAGATCGTGGCCACCTGCCACCAGCACGACGTGCCGGTCGGCCACCCGCACGTCAACGCCGGCAATGTCGAGCGCGTGCTGGAGGAAGGCTACCGCTTCCTGATGACGACCCCGGTGCGCACCACGCCCGGGCTCGACAAGGGGCTGGAGCTTTCGGGCCGCGCCGGCCAGCCGTAAGATGGCGGCGGCACGGAGATAAGGGAAGGACACCGGACATGGCGACGGCGACGGCGAAGATTCGCGGGCTCAACATCAACTACGAGATCGTCGGCGACGACGGGCCCTGGGTGGCGCTGATCACCGGCGGGCGGCGGGGCTACGGCGAGCTGGTGCCGCTGGCGAAGAAGATCGCGGCGGAGGGCTTCCGGGTGCTGCTGCACGACCGGCGCAACACCGGCAAGTCCGACATGCTGCTGGACGATGCGGAGGTGGAGGAGATCGTCTGGGCCGACGACCTGCGCGCGCTGCTTGGCCGGCTCGATGCCGTGCCGGCCTTCGTCGGCGGCTCGTCCTCCGGCGCGCGCACGGCGATGCTGTTCTGCCTCCGCCATCCGGAGGCGACGCGCGCCCTGCTGCTGCTGCGCGTCACCGGCGGCGAGTTCGCGGCCAACCGCCTGCCGGAGAACTATTACGGGCAGTTCATCCGCGCGGCGAAGGAAGGCGGCATGGCGGCGGTCTGCGCCACCGAGGCGATCCAGGAACGCATCGGCGAGAATCCGGCCAGCCGCGAGGTCCTGATGGCGATGGACCCCGCCCGCTATATCGATATCCAGGAGAACCTGCTGGCGCTGTTCGTCGCCGGGGCTGATCTGCCGGTGATGGGGGTGACGCCGGAACAGCTCGGCTCGATCCGCGCGCCGACCGTCGTCATTCCCGGCAACGACAACACCCATTCGCGCGAAAGCGGCCTGACCGCGCACAAAATGATCCCCGGCGCGGAGTTGCACGAGCTGCCGATTTCGCACCAGGACGTGCCGCTAATCCCGTTTCCCGACTGGGCCGAGCACGAGCCGGAAATCTGCCGCACCTTCGTCGATTTCATGCGCAGGGTGGAGGCGGCCGGCGGCTGACCGCCCGCGACGGTTGTAACCGGCGGGACGGTCGTCGATAATCCCGGGCCGAGAGCAGGGAGGCGCGCGATGCTGACACAGGCGGAGAACGATTTTCTGACCCGCACCGGTCCGGGCACGCCGATGGGCGATCTGCTGCGGCGCTACTGGGTGCCGATCCTGGGCGCGGACGAGCTGCCGCATCCCGACTGCCCGCCGGTGCGCGTCGGCGTCATGTCGGAAAAGCTGCTCGCCTTCCGCGACACGCAGGGCCGGATCGGGCTGATCGACGAGTTCTGCGCCCATCGCGGCGTCTCGCTCTGGCTCGGCGCCAACGCCGGATCCGGCATCCGCTGCCCTTATCATGGCTGGAAATACGACGTCACCGGCCAGTGCACGGATCTGCCGTCGGAGCCGGCGCTGTGCGCGAAGATCAAACTCACCGCCTACCCCTGCATCGAAAAGGGCGGCGTGATCTGGACCTATATGGGCCCGCCGGAACTCCGCCCGCCGGAGCCCGCCTTCGAATGGGCGGAGGTGCCGGCGAGCCGGCGCTTCATCTCCCGCCGGGAACAGGAGTGCAATTTCCTGCAGGCGATGGAGGGCGGCATCGATTCCGTGCACGTCTCCTTCCTGCACAGCGGCGACCTGAAGAGCGATCCGCTGCACGTCTCGCGCGGGGCGCAGTTCACCGCCAGCACCGAAACCCGGTTCGAGGTGGTGGAAACCGACGGCGGCATGGTGATCGGCGTGCGCCGCCCGGCCGAGGAAGGCCAACTCTATTGGCGCATCACCCAGTGGGTCATGCCGTTCCACACCATGATCCCGCCCTATGGCGACAATGCGCTGAACGGCCATGCCTGGGTGCCGGTGGACGACCATACCGTGATGACCTGGTGCTTCACCCACCACCCCACGCGCGACCTGACCGGAGCGGAGCTGGAGACCATGCGCAACGGCGGCGGCATCCACGTGAAGCTGATCCCCGGCACCCACCGCCCGGCGGTCAACCGCGGCAACGATTACATGATCGACCGCGCCGCCCAGTCGGGCGGCAGGAGCCTCAGCGGCGTCAGCGGCATCTCGATGCAGGATGCCGCGGTGCAGGAAAGCCAGGGCGCGATCCAGGACCGCACGCGGGAGCATCTGGTGTCCACCGACCGCGCCATCATCCTCGCCCGCCGCCGAATGCGCCGCGCGGCCGAGGCCGTGGCCGCCGGCAAGGCGCCGGACGGGATCGGCCCCGCGGCCCAGCGCGTGCGCGCCGCCTCCGTCCTGCTGCCCGAGGACGAGCCCTTCTTCGAGGCCGCGTCCGAGGCGCTGGTCGCGCGCGACGGCGTCGCGCACGCGTCGGTGTAGCGGGCGCCATGGCCGGGACCGCAAACGCGACGAAGGACCGCGCGGCCGCCGGGGCGACACGAGAGGATTTTCTGGCGCGCGCCCGCGCGCTCGTGCCGACGCTGCGCGACCGTGCGGCGACGACGGAGGCCGCGCGCTGCGTGCCGGCCGAAACGGTGGCCGCGTTCAAATCCGCCGGTCTGCTGCACATGACCCAGCCGGCCCGCTACGGCGGGGCCGAGATGGGCTGGGACGTGCTGTGCGAGGCGGCGCGCACGCTGGCTGTCGGCGACGGCGCGCAGGCCTGGATCCAGGCGATCATGGCCGATCACGCGGCGATGCTCGGCACCTTTCCGGTCGAGGCGCAGGACGAGGTCTGGGGCACCGATCCCGGCGCGGTGCTGTCCGCCTCGTTCGATCCCGTCGGCGTGGCGACCCCGGCGGCGGGCGGCTTCCGCTATGCCGGGCGGCACAGCTTCGCCAGCGGCGTCGACCATGCCGACTGGCTGATCTGCGGCGGCTTCATCGTGGACGGCGACAAGAAGAACGGCCCGCATTTCTTCCTCGTGCCCCGGTCGGAAGCCACGATCATCGACGACTGGGACACGGTCGGGCTGGAAGGCACCGGCTCGAAGAGCTTCGAGGTCGAGGACGTGTTCGTGCCCGCCCATCGCCGCCTCGACGGCGCGCTGGCCCGCGCCGGCAACGCCGCCGGGACCGCGGTGAACAAGGCGCCGGTCTACCGCCTGCCCCGCGGCGGGCTGTCGCCGACCATTTTCGGCGCGCTCACCGTCGGCATGGCGCAGGGGCTGCTGGCCGAATGGCTGGACTATACCAAGGGGCGCAGCTCGCACGGGCTGAGCGTGGCCGGCGATCCCGGCAGTCAGTTCGTCGCCGGCCAGGCCTCGGCGGAGATCGCGGCGGCGGACGCGCTGAACCTTTTCACGGCGCGAGAGGGCATGCGCACGCTGGCAGCGGGCAAGGCCATGACGCCGGCGGAGATCCTGCTGGCGAAGCGGAACGCGGCCTATGCCGCCAACCTGGCGCTCGGGGCGGGGCTGCGGCTGATCAATGCCGCCGGGGGCCGCGCCATCTTCCGCGCCAGCCCGCTGCAGCGCTGCTACCGCAACCTGCTGGCCAGCGCCTCGCATTTCTCCATCACCTGGGACCGCGCCGCCATCGCCGCCGGCGCGTCGCTGCTGGGCAAATAGCCATGATCATTTCAGGGCTTTTCCGGGCGCCGGGAGAGGTATACGTTTAGCAGTGGCCAAGCGGCATCTGGCAGGGAGGAACCGTAATGGACAGCATTCCGCAGCACGAAGACGCGCCGGTCCGCGAGATCAACGGCAGCACCGACACGCGGCAGGTTTTCGCCAACGCCTGGAAAGAGACGAAGGCGCGCGGCGGGTTCAGCGACGTGCTGGTCGTCGACGTCGACGCGCATTGCTACGAGACCGATTCCTGGGACGAGCTGATCGAATACATCCCGGACGAGGTGATCCAGTTCAACGCCGCCAGCTTCAAGGATAACCGGGGCCGGCCGGCTTCTGGCATCATCCAGACCGCGGGCTACCCGAACTACCAGCGCGCCAACGGCCGCATCACCTATGGCCGCTCGTACCCGGAGGAAGGCGAGTCCGTCACGCTGGCCCGCGCCCGCGCCGGCATGGACGCGATGGGGATCGACTACTCGGTGGTGTTCCCGACCCCGCTGCTGTCGCTCGGCATGCACCGCCAGACCATCGTGGAGAACAACATCGCCTGGGCCTACAACCAGTGGATGATCGAGCGCGTTTGCGCCGAGGAAAAGCGGGTCAAGTCGCTGGTCTACCTGCCGTTCAACGACCCGGAGGCCTGCGAGCGCGTGATCGAGACGCAGACCGACCATGACGGCGTCTGCGGCGCGATGATCACCAGCGTCCGCCATAAGCCGGTGCACCACAACAGCTACATGCGGCTCTATGCGATGCTGGAGGAGCGGGGCCTGCCGCTGATGTTCCACGCCGGCCCGCACTGGGAGGAAAGCGGCTACGTCGCCCAGCTCAACCAGTTCATCGGCGCGCATGCGATCAGCTTCGTGCTGTGCAACATGGTGCACCTGACGAACTGGGTGCTGAACGGGCTGCCCGAACGCTTTCCCAAGCTGAAGGTCGGCTGGATCGAAAGCGGCATCTCCTGGACCGGCTTCATGGCAACCCGGCTGGACAGCGAATACATGATGCGCACCTCGGAGGCGCCGCTGCTGAAGCGTCTGCCGTCGGAATACATGCGCGAGATGTTCTATTCCACCCAGCCGATGGAACGCTCCAACATGAAGCTGCTGGAGGCGAATTTCGACCTGATCGATGCGAAGAACTCGGTGCTCTACGCCTCCGACTGGCCGCACTGGGACTTCGACATGCCCGGCACCATCTGGGACCTGCCGTTCCTGGACGAGCAGGCCAAGCGCAACATCCTCGGGCTGAACTCCGCGAAGCTGTTCGGCATCGACCCGAAGCCGCTGAAGCAGAGCGTCCCGGCCGCCGCCGAATAGGCGGCGCGGACGGCGCGATACGGCGACGGCGCCCCTCGGGGCGCCGTTTTCCGTTGCGGCCCCGCCGGTAGCCAGCGCAGAGAATCTGTGCATTATCCCACCCATCGAACCGACACGAGGCGAGGGAGGCCCGCAATGAAAATTCTCTATTTCGACGACTTCAAGCTCGGCGTGCTCAAGGACGGCGACACCGTGGTGGACGTCTCCGCCGTGGTGCAGGACATCCCGCATACCGGCCCGCACGATCTGATCAACGGGCTGATCGAACGGTTCGATGCCTACAGGGCGAAGCTGGAGGACGCCGTCGCCAAGGGCAAGGGCATGCCCGTTTCGTCCGTGCGCATCCGCCCGCCGCTGCCGAAGCCCGGCAATATCGACTGCATGGCGGTCAACTACATGGAGGACGGCACCCGCGACGCGCCGGCGCCGATCAACGCCTTCCTGAAATCGCCCAACGGCATCATCGGCGACGGCGACACCATGGTTCTGCCCGATGTGCCCGCCACCATCTTCGAGGGCGAGGCGGAGATCGCGCTGGTGATCGGCAAGCGCGGTTACCGGATCAAGGCCGAAGACGCGATGGATCACATCTTCGGCTACGTCAATTTCATCGACGGCTCCGCCCGCGGCCTGCCACCGCCCGGCAACACGTTCTATCAGATGAAGTCGCGCGAGACCTTCGCGCCGATCGGCCCGTACCTGGTCACCAAGGACGAAATCGAGGACCCGCAGAAGCTGCAGATCCGCCTGTGGAACAACGGCGAGCTGATGCAGAACTTCAACACCGACGACATGGCGCACGACATTCCGCGCAGCGTGGCGTTCGTCTCCAACGTCCACACGCTCGAGCCCGGCGACGTCCTCGCCACCGGCACCAACCATCGCGGCCTCAACCCGTTCATGGACGGCGACAAGGTCGAGCTGGAATGCGAGGGGCTGGGCCGGCTGACCATCCACATCAAGGACGACCTCAAGCGCACCTGGAAGCGCGTCACCCGGCTCCAGCATGCCGAGAGCGGCGGCGAGGGCGTCCAGACGCCGCAGACCGGCGGCAAATACGCCAAGTAGTGCGGCGATGACGGCAGGGCCGGCGATCAGGAACGGCGACGGGGCGGACGCCGCCCTCGCCGCGGCGGCGGAGGCGCTGTGCGCCGCCGGACGCCGCCTCGCGGCGAGGGGCTGGCTGGAGGCGACCAGCGGCAACCTCTCCTGCCGGATCGACGGGCGACGCATCGCTGTCACCCTGTCCGGGCGCGAGAAGGGCGCGCTGACGCCCGCCGATATCGTCGCTATCGACGGGCGCGCGCCGCCGCCTGCCGGCGTGTCCGCCGAGACGCCGCTGCATCTCTCGCTCTACCGCCGCGTCCCCGCCGTCGGCGCGGTGCTGCACGTCCACTCGCTGGCGGCGACGCTGGCCTCGCAGCGGGCTGCGGCCGAGGGCGGCATCGTGCTGGAAGGCTACGAGATGCTGAAGGCGCTGGCGGGGATCGCGACCCACGAGACATCGGTGACGCTGCCCGTCTTCGCCAACGACCAGGACGTGCCGGCGCTGGCGAAGCGCGTCGAGGCGCGTCTCGGGCACGGGCCCGGCATGGTAGGCTACCTGCTCGCCGGGCACGGGCTCTATGCCTGGGGCGCGGGGATCGGGGACGCCATGCGCCATGTCGAGGCCCTCGATTTCCTGCTCACCTGCGAACTGGAGAAGGAAAGGCTGTTCCGATGACCACACTGACCGTCTGGCGCGAAGACGCGCCGAATGCGCCGGAAACCGTGACGCGCGACGCCGGGGAGATCGCGACGCTGCTGAACGCGGCCGGCATCAGGTTCGAACGCTGGAACGCGGGCGCCGCGCTCGCGGCCGACGCCGACCAGGATGCGGTGCTCAGGGCCTATGCCGACGACATCGCGCGTTTGCAGCGCGAAGGCGGCTACGCCACTGCCGACGTGGTGCGGCTGCCGAAGGGCACGCCGAATACCGGGCCGATGCGTGAGAAATTCCTGTCCGAGCATACGCACAGCGAGGACGAGGTACGGTTCTTCGTGGAAGGATCGGGCGCGTTCTACCTGCGCATCGGCGGCAAGGTGTACCAGGTGGTGTGCGAGCGCGACGACCTGCTCGGCGTGCCGGCCGGCACGCGGCACTGGTTCGACATGGGGCCGCACCCGCACTTCGCCGCGATCCGGCTGTTCACCAGCACCGAAGGCTGGGTCGCCGAGTTCACCGGCGACGCCATCGCCGCGCGGTTCCCGCAATACGAGTCGGCGGACGCATGACGCGAACCAGGGCGGTCGTCACCGATATCGAGGGGACGACCACGCCGATCAGCTTCGTCCGCGACGTGCTGTTCCCCTTCGCCCGCGCGCGGCTTGCCGAATTCATAGCGGCGCACGGCGCGGAGCCGGCGGTCGCGGAACAGCTTGCCGAGGCGCGCATCCTGGCCGGCGATCCGGCGATGAACGACGCCGCGGTGGTCGCCGTGCTGACAGGGTGGATCGACACCGACCGCAAGGCCGCGCCGCTGAAAGCCCTGCAGGGGATGATCTGGGAGGACGGCTATCGCCGCGCGGGGCTGAAAGCCCCCGTCTACGCGGACGCGGCGGAGGCGCTGCGCCGCTGGCATGCGGCGGGTCTGCGTCTCGCCGTCTATTCCTCGGGCTCGGCGCCGGCGCAGAAGCTGCTCTTCGGCCATACCGACCGGGGCGACCTCACCCCGGTATTTTCCGGCTGGTTCGACCTCGCGACCGGGCCCAAGCTGGAACGCGGCTCCTATGCGAAAATCGCAGCGGCGCTCGGTCTGCCGCCTGCGGAAATCCTGTTCCTGTCCGACCATCCGGGCGAGCTGGCGGCGGCGGTGGAAGCAGGGCTGGCCGCCATCCGCGTCGACCGGGGCGATACGCCGCCCGTCCCGCCCGGCCCGCAGCGCACCGTGCGCTCCTTCGCGGAGATCGACCCGGGCTAGAGTCTGATCCGCCTGAATAGAACCGCCTGCGCCGCAAAATGCCCGCGGCCCGGAGGGTTGCGCGCAGACGGCCGCCCGCGTCGTTGCGGCCCTTGGCCGATGCGAAGGCATCGCCCTGCGGGCCGCGCCTCGCGGTTCGTCTCGTCTGCGCACAACGCAGGCGGTTCTATTCAGGTGGATCGGACTCCAGGTAGTGCGGCGTCCGATCCTGCGCTAACGTTCGGCGGCAATCGCAACGATATCGCAACGATAACGACAGGGAGAAGCGACGATGGCCGACCGTGATTTTCCGCCCGATGTGCATCCGGATTCGGGATGCCGCGTGCCGCTGGTGAAGCGCAAGGACATCGGCGTGCCCGAGGCCCAGGCGCTGTACGACCACCACATGGCGCCGCACAGCAAGTCCCTCGCTGGGCTGTGGGGTCCCGGCGGCATCAAGCTGCACAGCCCGAAGCTGGCGCTGGCCAGCCAGTCCATCGGCAAGTACCTGCGCTGGGAGGCGGGCATCGCGGAGCCGATCCGAGAGCTGGCCATCCTGGTCACGGCGCGCTGCCACGACAGCCGCTTCGAATGGGCCGCGCACGAGCCCGAGGGGCTGCGCGTCGGGTTGTCGCAGGAGGCCATCGACGTGGTGAAGCACCGCAGGCCGACGGACGGGCTGCCGGAGGAATACGCCGTCATCGTCGCGCTGGGGCGCGAAATGTTCGACGACCGCTACGTAAAGCCGGAAACCTTCGCCGCGGCGACGCGCGTCTTCGGCGCACAGCAGCTGGTCGACATCGTCAGCCTGATGGGGCTGTATGCCGGCACCGCGGCGCTGCTCTGCGCCTACGACATCCAGCTTCAGGACGGGCCGCAGGCCGAGTTGCCGGTGCCGTAGCCGGGCTTTCCCACCGGCGCCGAAAATGCGCTAGGATACGTCCTAACAGGACAGGGTGGGAGGCGACAACAACACCCGCATCGTTATGAAGACACGCTTCGCCCGTCACGGGCGCGGCGCCCGACGCATTCATTTTGGGAGGATTGAATGACCCGCAAGATCGCTTTTTCGCATGTCGCGCTCGCCGCCGTTGCGGCCGGCGCGCTGCTCGCCGCGCCGTCCGCCAGGGCGGACGAGGTCGCCGATTTCTACAAGGGAAAGACGCTCAACCTGATCATCAGCACCGGCGTCGGCGGCAGCAACAACGTCAACGCGCGGCTGCTGCTGCGCCACATGGTCAAGTATATTCCCGGCAACCCCGATTTCGTCGCCAAGAACATGCCGGGCGGCGGCCATATCCGCGCCGCGAACTACCTGTACAATGTCGCGCCCAAGGACGGCTCCCATATCGGCGCGCTGGTCCGGTTCTACGTCCTGCACCAGGCGCTGGGCGGCAAGAGCGTCAAGTACGACGCCCGCAAGTACAACTATCTCGGCTCCACCGGGAACAGCAACGTGGTGGCCCAGGCGTGGAAGGAGGCGGGTTTCGACCGCATCGAGCAGGTCTTCGAGAAGGAGCTGATCGTCGGCGGCACGGGCACCGGCTCGGGCACCGTGATCTTCCCCACCGTGCTGAACGCACTGCTGGATACGAAGTTCAAGATCGTCAGCGGCTACAAGTCGGGCCACGAGATCGACCTGGCGATGGAACGCGGCGAGGTCCAGGGCCGCATCGGCAACACGTTCGAGGCCATCCGCGCGGTCAACCCCGCCTGGCTCAAGGACGGCTCGATCAGGATCCTGCTCCAGATCGGGCTGGAGAAGGAGCCCGGCCAGGAAAGCATCCCGCTGGCGCTCGACCTGGTGAAGGACGAGCAGAAGAAGCGGATTCTCGCGCTCTACTCCGGCGTCGTCTCGGTCGGTTCGCCGATCTTCACCACCCCGGGCGTGCCGGCCGACCGCGTCGCGGCGCTGCGCAAGGCGTTCGACGCGACGATGAAGGACCCCGCCTACCTGGCCGAGGCCGAGAAGGTGCGGTTCGAGATCACGCCCACCAGCGCGGACAAGCTCACCCGCATCGTCACCGACATCGTCGACGCCCCGGCGGAGGTGCTGCGCGGCGCGCGCGAGGTGGTGAAGTACCGCAACCTGGTCAAGTGCAGCGAACATACCGACTCGAAATACTGCGCGAAGGTGCGCAAGAAGAAGAAGAAGGAGGGCTAGCCGTGGCGACGCAGCTCAGGAACGTGAACGACGGCGGCGAGGCGATCCTCCAGGCCTTGAGGAACCTCGACATCGATTACGTCATGTCCTCGCCGGGCTCCGAATGGGGCCCGGTCTGGGAGGCACTGGCGCGCCAGCAGGTCGACGGCCGCGACGGTCCCACCTATCTGAGCTGCTGGCACGAGACGCTCGCGGTCGATCTCGCCATCGGCTACACGGCGGTGACCGGGCGGATGCAGGCGGTGCTGCTCCATGCCGGGGCCGGGCTGCTTCAGGGCTCGATGGGCATCCACGCCGCCGCGCTGACCGGCACGCCGATGGTCATCATGTCGGGCGAGGCGCTGAGCTACGGCGAGGACCGCGAGTTCGATCCCGGCCGCCAGTGGTTCACCAGCCTCAGCGTCGTCGGCGGCCCGCACCGGCTGGTCGAGCCGCTGGTGAAGTTCGCCAACCAGGCCTCCAGCCCGTCCACGCTCTACGAGCAGGTGGTGCGCGCCGGCGAGCTGGCGCAGCGCAGCCCGTCCGGGCCGACCTACCTGTCGGTGCCGATCGAGAACATGATGCATGAATGGACGCCGCCGGCGAAGATGCGCAAGGCGCCGCCGGCGCCGAAGACGCGGGCCTCCGACGCGGATATCGAGGCCGTCGCCGCGCTGGTCGCCGCCGCGAAGAATCCGGTGATCTCCACCGAATCCGCCGGCGGCAGTGCGGACGGCTACGCCGCGCTGCTCTCGCTGGCCGAGGCGCTGTCGATCCCGGTGGTCGAGGGCATGGTGGCGGGCGTCTGCAACTTCCCCAAGGACCATCCGCTGCATCTCGGCTTCGGACCGCAGCCGGCGCTGAAGGAGGCCGACCTGGTGCTGGTGGTGAAAAACCGGGTGCCGTGGTACCCGCCGAGCGACTGCCCGGCGGTGGCGAAGGTGGTGGTCATCGACGACGATCCGATCAAGGACCAGATGGTCTATCAGAGCCTCCAGGCCGATCTCTATCTCGAAGGCGACGTGCCCACGACGCTGCGGCTGCTGGAAGCCGCCGTGGCCGGCGCCGGGCTCGATAAATCCGCCGCCGCCGAACGCAGGGCCCGCGCCGCCGCCGCGCATGACGCGCTGTGGAAGGCCAACCGCGCGGCGGAAGCGGCCTCCGCCGGCAAGGGGCCCATCGACCCGGCCTGGCTCTGCGCCGAGCTCAGCCGGGTGCTGCCCGACGACACCGTCTATGTGGACGAAACCACGACCCATCGCCGCTTCGTCCAGAGTCATCTCCAGCATAAGGGACCGCTGAGCTATTTCAGCGTGCCCAGCGGGCTGGGGCAGGGGCTCGGCTTCGGGCTGGGCGTGAAGCTCGCCAACCCGGACCGGCCCGTTGTCACCGTCATCGGCGACGGCGCGTTCCTCTACAACCCGGTGGTGCAGAGCCTCGGTTTCGCGAAGCAGGCGAAGCTGCCGACCCTGATCGTGGTGTTCAACAACCAGGGCTACAACGCGATGCGGAACAACCAGCTTTCCTACTATCCGGAAGGCACGGGAAAGCAGCACAACCTGTTCCTCGGCCACACCATCGACGCGCCGGAATATTCCGACCTCGTCGCGCCGTTCGGCGGCTGGGGCCGCCGCGTCGAGGACCCGGCGGATCTGGAATCCGCGATCAACGAGGGCATGGCGGCGGTCGCGGAAGGCCGCACCGCGATCCTGAACGTCGTGATCGGCCGCTAGAGCGTTTCACGGGAGCCGACGTGCCGCGTGGCCCCACCTCCACCCCGGCCCTCCCCCATCAAGGGGGAGGGTGCATTTTGAGCGCGGTATTCGTCTGCGTTCCCTCCCCCCCTGCGGGGGAGGGATAGGGAGGGGGACACCGTCCGCCCATGCTGTCCTACCGCCACGCCTTCCACGCCGGCCACGCCGCCGATGTGCTCAAGCACGCCGTATACGTCTTCATCCTGCGCTACATGCAGCAGAAGGACGGCGGAATGCTGCTGCTCGACACCCATGCCGGGGCGGGGGAGTACGACCTCGCCGCGCCGGAAGCGCAGAAGACGGGGGAGTTCCATGACGGGGTGGAGCGGCTGCTCGCGGCCTCCGCCGAGCCTCCGGCGCTGATCGCGGACTATCTCGCGCTCCTCCGCGGCCAGGCGGACTACACGGCGCTGCGGCGCTATCCCGGCTCGCCGGCGCTGGCCGCCGCGCTGATGCGGCCGCAGGACCGGGCCGTGCTGTGCGAGCTGCACCCGACGGATCACGCCCATCTCGCCCGCTGGGCGCGGGGACGCCGCCGCGTCTCGGTCCGACGGGAGGACGGGCTGTCGGCGCTGCCGACTCTGCTGCCGCCTCCGGAACGCCGCGCGCTGACCGTCATCGACCCCAGCTACGAGGTCAAATCGGATTACGGTGCCGTGGTCGATGCGGTGGAAGCGGCGTGGCGGCGCTTCCCCGCCGGGGTCTTCCTGCTGTGGTATCCGGTGGTGGACCGCGCCCGCATCGACGGCATGGAGGTCTCGTTCCGCGCCGGGCCGGTGAGGAAGCTGTTCCGGCTGGAGCTCGGCATAGCACCCGACGCGCCGGGGCGGGGGATGACCGCGTCGGGCCTGTTCGTCGTCAACCCGCCCTTCACCCTGCCCGACGCGGCCGCCGCCGCGCTGCCTTGGCTGACCGAGGCGCTGGGCGCACGGGGGCCGCGCCGCGCGGACTGGGTCGTGCCGGAATAGAGTTCAACGCGCCTACGTTTCGAGTGCGGCCGCCCGTATCGCGTCCGGCGTGAACGGCAGGCGGCGCAGCCGCAGTCCGGTCGCGGCATGGATCGCGTTGGCGATGGCGCCGGCGGTCGGGCCGGCGGTGGACTCGCCCGCGCCGAGATAGGGGTCGCCCGGCCGGTCCATCAGCACGCATTCGATCTCCGGCACGTTGTCGAAGCGCAGGATGGGATAGGTCTCCCAGTCGCGGCTGGTGATGCCGTCGCGGTCCCAGGTCACCTGCTCGTGCAGCGTCCAGCTCGCGGCCTGGACGATGCCGCCCTCGAGCTGGGCCGACAGGCCCTCGGCGTCCACCACCTCGCCCGAATCGGCGGCGGCGACGGCGCGGTGCAGCACGACCTCGGCGGCGTCGTCGACCGAGACCTCGAAGCCGACGGCGGCATAGGTCTTGGCGTTCTTGTAGCGGGCATAGGCGAGGCCGCGCCCGCGGCCGTCGGGGACGGCCCCCGGTCTGTGCAATGCTTCGGCGCAGGCGCGCACCACCTCGCGGGCGCGCGGGTCGGCCAGGTGCCGGATGCGGAACTCCACCGGGTCGACGCCGCCGGCCTCCGCCAGCTCGTCCATGAAGCTCTCGATCGCGAACACGTTGGCATAGGCGCCGAGCGCGCGCAGCGTGGAGGTGCGCAGCGGCAGGCCGCGCACCAGATTCTTCACCAGCCGGCGGCTGGCGAAATCGTAGCCGGGGTCGAGGTTGCGGTGGATGCCGGCGTGCTTGCCCATCGCCGGCTGCGCCAGCGGCGGCTCCAGCGCGTCCTCGACATGGCGCATGGCCAGCATTCGCGCCGGGCCGATCCGGTTGGGGCCGGGGCGCGGGCGCATGCCGTAGGTGTCGCTGAAGCTCTCGTGCGACCAGTCGATCACCGTGCCTTCCGCATCCAGGCTGGCGCGCATTTCCATCACCATGGCGGAGCCGTATGGCTCCCACGCGTGCTCGTCCTCCCGCGTCCATTTCAGCAGCACCGGGCGGCCGGGGATCGCGCGCGCCGCCAGCGCCGCGTCCAGCGCCGCGTCGTCCGCGCCGTTATGGCCGTAGCACCCCGCGCCCGGCGTGTGGATCACGCGCAGCGCCTCCGTCTCCAGCCCCAGCGATTCGGCCACGCTGGCGCGCTGCATGTAGATGCCCTGGCTGTGCGACCAGACGGTCATGGTCCCGTCGCCGTCCATCCGCGCCATCGCCGCGCTGGGCCCGATGGAGCCGTGCATGTGATAGGGCCGCTCGAACCGCGCCGACAGCGTCACCGCCGCGTCGGCGGGCGGATCGGCGAGCGGGGGCACCGGCTCCTTCACCGGCGCGCCGTCCCGTACCGGCAGGCTGACGCGCTCGTTCGCGGTCAGCGCCTCGAAGATGTCGTCCTCCGCCAGCCCGGCGCCGGTGTCCCAGCGCGCGGCGCTGTACAGCCGCTCCGCGCCCTTCACCGCGGCGTATTCGTCCTCGTGCGCGACCGCGAGGAAGCTGCCGTCGCGCACCACCCGCACCCCGTCCGCGTCCAGCCGCGCCAGCACCGCCTCGTCGAGCCCGGCGAGCGTCGCCGCATAATGCGGCGGGCGTACGACGCGGGCGTGCAGCATCCCCGGCAGGGTCATGTCATGCACGAAATAGGCCGCGCCGGTGACGATGGGCTCGATGTTGCGCATCGCCACCCGCGCGCCGATCTGGCTGTGCGCCGCCGCCGGCTTCACCGGGGCCGAAGGGTCCACGTCGATGCCGAACGCCCTGCCGCCGATCAGCTCGGCGTAGGAAACGGTGCGGTTCGCGCCCGGCGCGCGGATCAGCCCGTCCTCCACGGTCAGCGCGCCCGCCTCGGCCTCCAGCGCCTCGGCGGCCAGCGCCAGCAGGTGCCGCCGCGCGGTCGCGGCGGCGGCGCGCACGGCATTGCCCGATTCCTCCATCGAGTTGCTGCCCGCGGTCACGCCCTCGTCGGGGGCGATGCCGGTCTCGGCGCGGGCGACATCCACCCGCGCATAGGCGACGTCGAGCTCCTCCGCCGCGATCAGGGCCAGGGCGGTGGAGATGCGCTGGCCGATATCGACCTTGCCGCTGCGCACGGTGACGCGCCCATCCTCGCCGATGGCGAGCCACTGGTCGAGAAGGGGATGCGCCTTCAGGCTGGGGCTAGCGGGCATCGGCCGCCTCCCCCTGCGCCAGCCGGCGGACGGCGCGCAGCACCCGGCTGTGCGAGCCGCAGCGGCAGAGATGGTCGTGCAGCGCGGCGCGGATCGCCGCCTCGTCCGGCCGGGCGTTGCGCGCCAGCAGCGCGGCGACGGCGGTGACGATCCCCGGCGTGCAGTAGCCGCACTGGGCCGCGCCTTCCTCGATGAAGGCGCGCTGGACGGCGGCCCCGGCGGGATGGGCGGCGAGGCCTTCCGGCGTCACGATCTCGGCCCCGGCGAATTCCGAGGCGGCGCGGACGCAGCTCAGCACCTTCTCGCCGTCGGCCAGCACGGCGCAGGCGCCGCACTGCTCCAGCCCGCAGCCCAGCTTGGCCCCCATCAGCCCCAGCCGGTTGCGCAGGATGTAGATCAGCGGCGTCGCCGGGTCCGCCTCGACCTCGTGCGCCGCGCCGTTGACGCGCAGAGTCATCTTTTCCATGCGAACCCGCCCCCGTTGCTCCCTGTTCCGTCCATTGTCGCGTCTGCGTCGCCGGCCATCAAGGGCGCCCGGTTTGCGGGGCGGGTGGTTTTCGGGGTGGGCCGGGGCGTGTAAAACGGAGGCAACGGCGGCGACGCCGATCCGGCAGGGAGGGCCGCCATGTTCCAGTACTGGAC
>WHUE01000058.1:0-1471 GCA_009377375.1 Alphaproteobacteria bacterium
CCCTTGGTTTTCGGGCGTTCCTAACGTCCGGGATGACAATTGGGTACGGACCCTAATGCCGCTTTATTCGGAGCTTGATCGGCAGATCAGAAAGTGCCCGGTCGGTTAAGAATGCCGAACACGCCGTGGGCCAGAAACAGCTTGGGGTGGTTGGGTCCCGGCAGTTCCCGCAGGATATCTGCCCGCGTCAGCCTGTCGATCGTGTTTCGTGCCGCACGATAGGTGACGCCGAGGATTCTCGTCGCATCTGGCACGCTTATATACGGGCGCTCGAAAACCGCATCTGCCAGTTGCAAGGCGAATGCCGTGGTCCGGGTCGATTGCAGCCGGTCGCGATATTCGCCCTGTAGCTGCCGAAGGTCGTGGACGCGATCAATGGTGTCTTTCGCCTGGGCGGCTACTGCCCCGAGGAAGAACCGGATCCATTCGGACCACGCCCCGGACCGGCTCACCTCCAGCATCCGGTCGTAATACGCCTGCTTATAGCGTTCCAGATAGGAGCTGAGATAAAGGAGCGGCTGAGACATCAACTCCCGTTCCGCCATAATTAAAGGAATCAACAGACGGCCGACACGGCCGTTACCGTCGGGAAAGGGATGTATGGCCTCGAACTGGTAATGGATCAGGGCGAGATGAACCAGAACATGCGGCACGGTGTCGTCGTTCGAATGGATAAACTTTTCCAGCGCACCGAGAGCCAGTTTCATCTCCTGCGGCGGCGGTGGTACGAAGCGTGCGGAATGAATGTTATCGCCGGGCGCGCCAATCCAGTTCTGATCCATGCGAAATTCGCCCGGACGGACCCGTCCGCCACGGAAACCGGCAACGCCTTCGAGCAGGATTTCATGCAGTTCGGACATAAGCCGTAACGAAACGGGAAGTTGCGACAGCCGACCGATGCCGTGTTCGAGCGCGTGGACATAGTTACGCACCTCGTGCGCCTCGTTGCGACGGCCCTGACTCGGGGCTCGTGCCTCGAACAACATCAGTTGGGCAAGCGACGTAATGGTGCCCTCGATTGCGGAGGACGCCACGGCTTCCGACCTTTGCAAGGGCCGTATCAGTACGTAGGGATTCGAAATCGTTGTGCCGACACCACGGAGTTCGCCGATGCGAAGCGCCGCGTCGGCCAAGGCGTCAGCGAATTCGGCAACGTTCAGCGTTGGCGGCAGAGGAGCGGGCACAAAGGCACGAGCGCCATCGATGGTCGGAACCAGCTTTCCGGAGATGGAATGCTTAAATGCCTCGTAGTCCATCGAATGATACCGCAATCCAATATGCCATGATCATATTGTACCAAAACCCTGTTCTGTACAATTTCCCTATGCCTCCGGCATAATTGGGGACGGGGAGCCCCAGAATATGGGGGGTTAAGCGTATCGGCTTTCAATATATCCGCAGTCGCCCCCGCTGCTGTTCGGCGGGAGGGTTCTGCCAGAACTGATACGCCGGTACAGGCCGGACGGTATAA
>WHUE01000058.1:1571-3694 GCA_009377375.1 Alphaproteobacteria bacterium
TTATACCAGAACGCCGTGTGGTATAATTCGATGGATGGGCGCACAGGCCGAGCGCGGCTCGGGAGGACCGGCTCGCTTCCCCTACTTGTACGGATCCGCCGCGTCGCGGAGCCCGTCGCCGAGGAAGTTGAAGGCGAGGACGACGACGATCACCGGGACCACCGGCAGCATCAGCCAGGGGTAGAGCGCGACGACGTTCATGTTCTGCGCCTCGGCCAGCAGCACGCCCCAGCTGGTGATCGGCGGGCGCAGCCCCAGCCCGAGGAAGCTCAGCGCCGTCTCGCCCAGAATCATGTTGGGGACCGACAGCGTGGCCGAGGCGATCAGGTGGCTCATGAAGCTCGGCAGCATGTGGCGGCGGATCACCCGCGACGGCTTCGCGCCCATGAGCACGGCGGCGGTTACGAAATCCTCCTCGCGCACCGCCAGCAGCTTGGACCGCACGGCGCGGGCCAGCCCGGTCCAGTCCAGCAGGCCGAGGATGAGGGTGATGCCGAAATAGATCAGGATCGGGCTCCACGTCACCGGCAGCGCCGCGGAAAGCGCCATCCACAGCGGCAGCTCGGGGAAGGAGCGCAGCACCTCGATCGCCCGCTGGGTCAAATTATCGACCCAGCCGCCGTAATACCCGGCCAGCCCGCCGATCACCAGACCCAGGACGAAGCTGATCGATATGCCGATCAGCCCGACGGTGAGCGAGATGCGCGCGCCCATGACGATGCGCGACAGCATGTCCCGCCCCAGCCGGTCCGTCCCCAGCAGGAACAGCGTGCCCCCCGCCGCCGGGCAGACCAGGTGGAAATTCGCCTCGAACAGTCCCCAGAATTCGTATGAATCGCCGCGGCAGAAGGCGCGCAGCGGCTGGATGCGGCTCCTGTCCTCGGCGTATTCGCGCTTCAGGTTCTCCATGTTCAGCCGGTAGCGGAGCGCGTAGACGAACGGTCCGATGAACCGGCCCTCGTGGAACAGATGCACCGATTGCGGCGGCGCGTGGATGTGATCGATGTTCCGGGTCTGCAGGTTGTAGGGCGCGACCGCCTCGGCCACCAGAACCGACAGGTACATCAGCGCCAGCACGACGCCGGAGGCGACGGCGAGCCTGTGGCGCCTGAACCGCCACCACATCATCCGCCACTGCGACGCCATGTAGAAGCGTTCCTGCTCCGGCGTCAGCTCCTCCGCGGCCTCCGGCGCGAACGGCTCGGGCGAGACCCAGTGCACGAGCTCGCGCGTCGCCGTGCGGCCGCCGTTGCTCATCGGCGCGGCCCCCCCGACAGCCTGATGCGCGGGTCCAGCCAGGCGAGGGCGAGGTCGGACAGGAACACGCCGACCACGGTCAGCGCGGCGAGGAACATCAGGAAGGACCCGGCCAGGTACATGTCCTGGCTGCGCAGCGCCTCCAGCAGCATCGGCCCGGTGGTCGGCAGCGACAGCACGACGGAGACGATCGCCGCGCCGGAGATCACCTGCGGCAGCAGATTGCCGATATCGGCGACGAACGGGTTGAGCGCCATGCGCAGCGGATACTTGCGCAGCAGCCGGCCCGGCGGCAGCCCCTTGGCGCGGCCGGTGACGACGTACTGCTTCTGCAACTCGTCCAGCAGGTTCGCCCGCAGCCGGCGGATCATGCCGGCGGTGCCCGAGGTGCCGATCACCACCACCGGCACCCAGAGATGCTCCAGCACCGACAGCGCCTTGCCCCAGCTCCAGGCCGCGCCGATGTATTCCGGGTCCATCAGCCCGCCGAACGAGGTGCCGAAATACGTGTTGGCGACGTAGAGCAGCACCAGCGCCAGCAGGAAGTTCGGCGTCGCCAGGCCCAGGAAGCCGAGAAAGGTCAGGCTGTAATCGCCCCAGCTGTACTGGTGCGTGGCGGAGTAGATGCCGATCGGGAACGAGACGACCCAGGTGAAGATTATGGTGGCGAACGAGACGATGAAGGTCAGCCACATCCGGTCGCCCACGACATCGGACACCGGCAGGCTGTATTCGAAGGAATAGCCGAAATCGCCCTGCAGCATGCCGGCGACCCAGGTGAGGTACTGCTTCCACATCGGCTGGTCGAAGCCGTACTGCTCGCGCAGGAAGGCGAGCTTGGCCTCGCTCACCGCCTCGCCCTGGGA
>WHUE01000058.1:4377-26363 GCA_009377375.1 Alphaproteobacteria bacterium
GGTGTCCTCGCCCGCGGTCTCGACGACGATCTTCATCGGCCGTCCGTCGGGCAGCAGGCGGATGCCGTCCTCGTTGCGCTTCGTCAGCCCGATCTCGTCGAGCAGCGTGTTCGCCCGCCCGGGCGCGAACTGCGCCCATTCCGTCGCGTATTCGGGCTCGTAGAGCGGGCTCTGCGGCAGCACCGTGTTGTTGCGCTCCAGCGTCAGCCCGAAATAGACCGCCTGGTTGATCTCGTGCCGGTCGACGCCGAGCGACAGCGCGCGCCGGAAGCGCACGTCGCGGAACAGCGCGCGCCAGACCGGATCGTTCACGTTCAGGTTGGGGAACAGCGCCAGATGGGCGCCCTTGGCGGTGCGCCACAGCCGCACGCGATAGCCGCCGCGCCGCTCGCCCTTCTTCAGGAAGGTATAGTCGCTGAAGCTCACCCCGCGCGCCTGAAGGTCCGATTCGCCCGCCCCCGCCTTGGCGGGGATGATGCTGGGGGCGGCGATGGTGAACACCACCCGGTCCAGATAGGGGAGCTGCAGGCCGTTCTCGTCGATGCGGTGGTAGTACGGGTTGCGGACGAACTCGAACCGGTGCGCGGGCGGGCGCGTCCGAGTCACCCAGGGCTGCAGCGTCGGCAGGTCCGGATTGTCGTTCTTGTACAGGTTGTCCAGCCGGTTGTGCAGCGCCGCCCAGTTCCGCTGGCCGGCCTTCCGCGCGCGCGCGGCAAGCGCCGCTTCGTCGGCGTGGCGCTCGTGGAACCGCTTCAGGTAGTGGGCCGGGCGGTAGATGTAGGTCGGCAGCGCGCCGGCCAGGGCGGGCAGGAAATCCGGGTTGGGCGCGGACCAGGTGAAGCGGACATGCGTCTTGTCCAGCACCTCGAAGACCGGCTTCTCGCCGTTGACGATCATCACCCGCGGCGGCCCGGCGGGCGACAGCGCGGGATGGGTGGCGACGTCCTCCCACCAGTAGCGGAAATCCTCCGCCGTGAACGGATGCCCGTCCGACCATCGGTGGCCGCGACGGAGCGTCAGGGTGAAGCGCCGTCCCCGCTCGACCTCGATCCCCGCCAGGATGTCCGGCTCCAGATCGTAGGCGGCAGTGAAGCCGACCAGCCGCGCGTAGCCGTAGACGACCATCATGCGCACGTCCTTGGCGCGGCCCATCAGCATCGTGATCTCGCCGCCGTGACGGCCCGGCATTCGATCCGGCTTCGACAGCCGGACCACGCTCGGGTTCTCCGGCAGGCGCTCGGCGACCGGCGGCAGCGCGCCGGTCGCCACCCGTTCGGCCAGGAAGGGCGGTTCCACGGGCGCGGGCGGACCCTGCTGCGCCGCTTCGACCGCGCCGGCCAGCAGCGCCACGCCTGCCGCCATGGCCGCCCCCCAGGCCGTCATGCCACCGGCTCCCCGGGCCGGGCCTCGCGCGCGGCGCGGACGTAGTGGCCGTCGCCCAGATCGACGAAGCCCATGGCGCCCTGCGCGCCGGGGGCGATGGTGAAGGGCGCGGGCCAGGCCTCCGGCTCCGACGCCCGGCCCTCCATCAGCGCGCCGAGGTCCAGCCTGCGGCCGGGATCCGGCTCGGGCACCGCGGCCAGCAGCGCCCGCGTATAGGGATGGACCGGATGCTTGAACAGCGTCTCGCGCGGCGCGGTCTCGACGATGCGCCCGGCGCACATCACCGCGATGTCGTCGGCGATGTAGTCGACCACGGCCAGGTTGTGCGAGACGAAGATATAGGTCAGCCCCAGATCCTTCTGCAGATCCTTCAGCAGGTTCAGGATCTGCGCCTGCACCGACACGTCCAGGGCGGAGACCGGCTCGTCGCACAGCAGCAGGTCGGGCTTCAGCGCCAGCGCGCGGGCGATGCCGATGCGCTGGCGCTGGCCGCCGGAAAAGCTGTGCGGGTAGCGGTTGAGAAAGCGCGGGTCGAGCCCGACCAGCGCCATCAGCTCCTGCACCATCTCCGCCCGCCAGGCGGCGTCGCCCTCGCGATGGATGACCAGCGGTTCGGTGATCAGGTCGCAGACCGTCATGCGCGGGTTCAGCGACGAGAACGGGTCCTGGAAGATGAACTGGATCTTGCGCCTGAACGGCAGCAGTTCGCGGTCGCGCATCGCCAGCAGATCGACCACCGTTCCGCGGTCGTTATAGGAGATCGTGCCCGCGTCCGGCTCCAGCGCCCGCATGATGAGCTTGTTCAGCGTCGTCTTGCCGCAGCCGGATTCGCCGACGATGCCGAGGCAGGTGCCGCGCCTGACCGTGAAGCTTACGTCGTCGACCGCCAGGATCTCCCGCGTCTCGCCGCCGTCGAACAGCCCGCCCTTGCGCAGGCGGAACCGCTTGGTCAGCCCCTCGACGCGCAGCAGCGGCCCCTCGTCCGCCGCCGCCGGCCACGGCTCCTTGGCTGCCAGCAGGTGGCCGGTCGAATGCCGGATCTCGCGCAGCGGCTGCAACCGCTCCCCCGGTCCCATGTCGAAGCGCGGCACGGCGTCCAGCAGCGCCTTCAGGTAGTCGTGCCCCGGGTTGCGGAAGATATCCTCCAGCCCGCCGCGCTCCAGCACCTTGCCGCGATACATGACGACGATCTCGTCGGCGACGTTGGCGACCACGCCGAGATCGTGGGTGATGATGAGCACGGCCATGCCGAGCTCGTGCCGCAGGTCGGCGATCAGCTTCAGGATCTGCGCCTGGATGGTGACGTCCAGCGCGGTGGTCGGCTCGTCCGCGATCAGCAGCGCCGGATCGCCGGCGAGCGCCATGGCGATCATGACGCGCTGGCGCAGCCCGCCCGACAGCTCGAACGGATAGGTGCCGAGCGCGCGCGCCGGGTCGGGAAAGCCGACGAGGCGCAGCATGTCGCGCGTCAGCTCCACCCCTTCCGCCCTCGTCACGTCGCGGTGCAGGTGCAGCGCCTCGCTCACCTGGTCGCCCACCGTGTGCAGCGGCGACAGCGACGTCATCGGCTCCTGGAAGACGATGGAGATGCGGCCGCCCCGGATGGCGCGGATGGCCGCGCTGTCCGGGTCCAGCGCCGCCAGGTCGATGGGGCGCGCCTCGGCGCCGTCGCGCGGGTCGCGGAACAGGATGCGCCCCTCCGTGATCGTCGCGCTGCGCGGCAGGATGCCCATGATCGCCTGCGACACCACGGACTTGCCCGACCCGGACTCGCCGACCAGCGCCACCGTGCGGCCTTCCGGCACGCGGAAGGACACGCCGTCGACGGCCCGGATCACCGCGTCGTGCAGGCGGAATTCCACCTTCAGATCGGCGACGTCCAGCAGGTCGGCCATCAGCGCCGCTCCCGCGGCGCCGCGCCCAGCGCCCGGGCGTTCTCCAGCGTCGCCGCGTCCAGGGTCAGCCCGGCCGCGGCGGCGGCCCGCAGCGCGGCGGCGGCGACCTCGCGGAAGCCTTCCAGGGTCGAATCGATCCGCATGGTCGCGCCGGCCCCCCTCACGGTCATCTGCATCCATCCGCCGCTGCGGTCGCGGCGGGTCGCATAATAGCGCAGGCGCAGCGCCGCCATCTCCTCCCACGGCACGGCCCTGCCCAGCGGACCTTCGCGCACGATAGCGGTCTCGTCCACCCGGTAGACGCTTTTCTGGCGCAGCCAGGTGCGGCCGCCGAACCCGGCGAACAGCGCCGCCATCGCGCCCAGTACCCAGCCCGCCGTCTCACCGACCGGCGCCGCGGCCAGCGGCAGGCCCACCAGCGCGAGCCCCGCGCCGGCGCGGATGTAATCGCCGCGCAGCGTGCGGGCGCGGTAGCGGTGCTCGCTCATGCCGCGAAGGCCTCGGCCGCGCTGAGCCATTCCGCCGCCCGGTGATCCGCGGTCTCGGACACGAACCGGCCGATGAAATCCCAGCAGCCGTTGTCATGCGCCAGGTGATGGGTCAGCAGCCCGGTGGGCTCGGCGGCGTCGGCCTCGCCCTCGCGCCTCGCCCGCAGATGGGCGCAGGCGGCCCCGATCGCCGCCGCGTCGCCGCAGAAGGCGCGCGTGCCGGGCCAGTCGACGATGTCGACATGCGTATTGACGGCAATCAGCCCCGGCGCCGCCTCGCGGGCGCTTCGCGGCTCGAAGGTCGACAGCGCGGCGTAGCCGAGCGCCGGCAGCGCGGGGACCAGCGCGGCGCCGATCCGGTTCCAGGGAGGCACCAGCGCGGGCAGCAGCCGGGCGCCGAACAGCTCCGCCAGCGCCAGCCAGCCCTTCACCAGCTCCGCCGCGATTTCAGCAGGCGGGCGGTGCGGGCCCAGCTCCGCCTTCTTTTCGCCGTCGGGCGCGTGGTTTTCATGGGCCCAGCCGTGCTGCAGGATGTCCCAGCCCCGCTCCGCCGCCAGCGCATCACGCAGGGCGGCGTCGGCGCGGGCCGGCACGGCGGCGATGGCGAGGGGCGCGCCGAGCGCGCGGCGCATCACCATCAGCCGGTCGAGCGCGGGCGTCGCCGTCGCCGCATCGTCGTCGCGCCACCAGAACGTCGCAACCCGCCCCGCCTCCGCCCAGCGGTCCAGCTCCTCCGCCAGGGCCTGCCAGGGGGTCATGCCGGGGTCCGTTCCGTTTCCGCCAGCAGCGCCTTCAGCGCCCGCAGGCTGGCCTCCGCGCCGCCGAAATCGAGCCCGGCGGCGCTGGCCCCCGGCCCGTCCAGCGCGGCTTCGACCGCGCGCGCCAGGGCTTTCGACGACAGCGCGTCCTCGGGCACCAGGTGCAGCGCGCCCTTGGCGGCCAGCAGCTTCGCGCGCAGCGTCTGCTCGGTCTCGTGCCCGCCGGCATAGGGGCAGATCACCGCGCGGCAGCCGGCGGCGAGGACGTCCATCACCGTGTTGTAGCCGCCCTGCGATATCGACAGCGCGCAATTGGCCAGCAGCGCGGCGAAGTCGGGGCGCGCGCGCTCCACGATCACGCCGTCCGGCGCGTCGCGGCGCAGGGATTCGAACGCCGCCTCGGCCAGGGCGGGGCCGGCGAGCAGCCGCCAGGTCGCGCCGCCCAGCCGGGTCATGGCGCGGGCGGCCATCGCCGCGCGCAGCAGCGGCTCGCTGATCGCGCCGCCGCCGGCGGACACGACGACCTCGCCCTTGCCGGCCGCACCGGCGTTCGGGGGCGGCGGATCGACCACGTAGCCGGTATAGCGGATTCGCGCCGCGATCCCGCCGGCCAGCGGAAAGGTGCGGTCGAAGGGGATCAGGGCGGGGTCGCCATGCACCAGCACCAGGTCGTACCAGTCCCTGGCCAACGCCAGCATCTCCACCGCCCGGCCGGGCTTGTCGGGCTCCACCAGGATGTCGCGCACCGAACACGCGATGGCAGCGCGCGGCGCCGCTTCCTCCAGCAGCGGCAGCAGCTCGAAGCGGAGCTGGCGGCGGCCGAAGGGGAACAGCTCGGTCAGCACGATGTCGGGCCGGACGCGGCGCAGCACGCCGAGCAGCGCGTCCCGCCGCGCGTCCCGCCAGGCGTCGTCGATCTCCACGTCGTCGTCGCCGATCAGCCGCTTGAAGCTCTGGTCGGCCGCGCGGACCGGGGCGAGCTGCACCAGCGCGGCGCGGCCGACATCCAGCCCGGGCACCGCCTGGCCGCCGGACACGACGGTGACGTCGAACCCGCCCGCGGCCAGCGCGCGGGCCAGCGTCGCGGTGCGCTTCAGATGGCCGATCCCCAGCAGATGCTGGACCCAGAACAGCAGTCGCGGGGCGTCGCTCATTCGAGAACCGGCTCCGCTTCGAGGCTGATGTTCAGCCGCTCCATGCGCAGCGCGCCGCCGGCGTCGAGCATGAACAGGTGAACGCTGGCCCAGTCCATCTTCGCCGGCGGCTTGCCGATCATCGACCAGCCGGTGGCCAGCGACAGCGCGGCGCGGACGATGCCCTGATGCGCGACCACGCCGGTCGGCCGTCCCGTCCGGCCCACGCCGTCCAGCCAGCGCGCCACCCGGTCGCGCACGTCGCGCGGGCTTTCGCCGCCATGCGGGCGCAAATCCAGGCCCTGCGCCGCGCGGCGCTGGACCTCGTCGCCGTATTTCGCCTCCAGCTCCTGAAACGTGTGGCCTTCCCACTCGCCCCAGTTCATCTCGATCACCGCGGGTTCGATGGCGGGCTCGATGCGCAGCAGCGACGCGGTCTGGCGCGCGCGGATCAGCGGGCTCGCCACCCAGTCGTAGCTTTCGAATTCCGCCGGCAGCCGCCAGCCCGAAACCTTGAGGCGCCCGCTCTCGCTCAGCGGCACGTCGGCGCGGCCCTGCAGCCGCTTCTCCTCGTTCCAGGCGGTGGGTCCGTGGCGGATGAAGGCCACAGGGATCATGCCGCTCTCCGTTCTTTCGCCGCGGTCAACACGGCGTCCAGCGCCGCCGCCGCGGCCCCGATGCCGTGGACGCGCGCGACCTTCGCCCGCGCCGCCGCGCCCATTGTGGCACGTTCGGCGGCGTCGTTCAGCAGGCGGGCGGCCGCGTCGGCGAAGGCCGCCGCGTCCCCCGCCGCGGTCAGCAGCCCGGTCCCGCCGTCGGCGACGATGGCGGCGACGCCGGGGCTGTTTCCGGCGACCGCCGGCAGCCCCGCCGCCTGCGCCTCCAGCAGCGCCATGCCATAGGCCTCGTTTATGGCGGGCCAGAGGCAGAGATCGCAGGCGGACAGGATGGCAGGCAGCGCCGCTTCCGCCTGCTCGCCCAGCCAGGCGATCCGGCCCGGCGGGATGCCGGCGAACGCCGCCTCGACCTCGCTCCGCGCCGGGCCGTCGCCGATCGCGAGCAACTGCCACTTCCGGCCGCCCAGTCGCGCTAGCGCCGCGGCAAGCAGGCGGTAGGACTCGAGCTTGGCGCCCGTCCGCATCATCGCCACCGTCGCCGCCCAGGGCTGCGCGGTGTCGAGCCCGTGCCGGGCCGCCAGCGCGGCGCGGATATCCTTTACCTGTGCGAACGGCGCGGCGTCGAGAAAGGGCGGGATCTCCACCAGCCGGTCGGGCGCCGTCAGCAGCGGGCGCAGGCAGGCCGAATCCAGCGGGTTGAAGCCGATCAAGGCGTCGGCCCGCCGGATCGCCGCCGCCGCCGCCTCGTGCCCGATCGCCCAGGCCCCGCCGGCGCGCTTCGGCGCGTGGCTCGCCTCGGCGACGACATAGGGGATCGACAGAGCGTCGGCCACGGCGGGGCCGATCCAGTCCGGCGCCTTGTAGTACAGGTGATAGGTGAACCACGCCTCGGGCCGGTCCCGTTCGGGGCGCGCCTGCCAGCGGCGGACGAGCCGCGCGGCCAGCTTCATGCCGGTCTCGGCCAGCCGCGCCTGGCGGGTCGCGTTTCCGCCGCCGTCGCGGGCGCGCAGGATGGCAGCCACCGCCACCTCGTGCCCGGCCGTTTCCAGCGCCGTGACCAGCAGCCGCGCCATGCGGCGGTCGCCGGACGGGGTGGCCGCATCCGGCGGCTTCAGCGGCGCGTAGAAGGCGACGCGCATCAGGCGGCGCGCGATCCCGCCTTGACCGGCGTCGCGGCCAGCCCGTCCGCCGCGAAGCGGGCGTGGAGCCGCGCCGCCCAGGTCGAGGCGTCGAACGCCTCGCGCACGCGCCCCATGCCGGCCTCGCCCATCGCGGCACGGCGGGCGGGGTCGGCGATCAGCGCGGCCAGCGCGCGGGACAGCGCCGCCGCATCCTCCGGCGGGACGATCAGCCCGGTGCGGCCGTCCACCAGCAGCTCGGGCACGCCGGACACGCCGGAGGCGACGCAGGCCAGCGCCTGGCTCTGCGCCTCCAGCAGCACGTTGGGCAGCCCGTCGCGGTCGCCGTCGCGCGCCACCCGGTTGGCCAGTGCGAACAGGTCGGCGTCGCGACAGGCCGCCAGCACGGCATCCTGCGCCAGCGCGCCGCGCCACTCGACGCGCGCCGCGATCCCCGCCTCCTGCGCCTGACGTTCCAGCGCGCCCCGCAGCGGCCCGCCGCCGATATGCGTCCAGCGCCAGTGCAGGCCGGGCGGCAGCGCGGCCAGCGCGCGGATCAGCACGTCGTGCCCCTTCTTCTCCACCGCGCGGCCGACGGTGAGGATGCGCACCGGGTCGGCGGCGTCCCGCCCGTCGCGCGGCGGGCGCATCCCGCCGGGCGGGGCGAAGCGGGCGAGGTCGAGCCCGTGATAGAGCAGCGCGATCTCCGCCCCCGCCGGCGCGTGGGTGGCCAGGTCGTCATGCGCCGCCTGCGAGCAGGTCGTCGCCCAGGCCGCGTCGGCCAGCTTCTCGCGCTTCTCCCAGGCGGGGGTGGTCCAGATGTCCCTGGCGTGAGCCGACACGCTCCAGCCCAGCCCGCGCATCGTCGCGGCGTAGCGCGCGACCGAGGCCGGCGTGTGCAGGAAATGCGCGTGCAGCCGCGCCACTGCCGCCGGCAGCTCCGCCGCCAGCGTCATCGCCTGGCCGAAGCGGCGGACGCGGTTCGGCGTGGGGTCGCGCGTGAGGTCGCGCAGCCAGGCCCGCCGCGCCGCAGCAAAGCCCGGCAGGCCCCGCGCCGCGCGCCAGCCGCGCAGCACGCGCAGCGGCTCCCGGTACAGGTATTCCGGCAGATAGGCGACGGGGGCGCGGATCTCGGCATTCACCGGATGGGTGGCGCGGTCGGTCGGGTGGCGCAGCGAGACGATGCGGATATCCATGCCGGCGCGCTCCAGCGCCAGGATTTCCTGCGCGATGAAGGTCTCCGACAGCCGCGGATAGCCCTTGAGCACGAAGGCGACGGGCGGCGCCATGCGCGGCCCCGCCGTCAGAGCCGCCGCCGGGCGACGGCGATGCGCGGGGCCGGTCGGCCGGCGATCTGGCGGTCGATCAGCCGGTTGACGTTCTCCAGCCCGTCGAGCAGCCCGGGAACCACGATCTCCGACGGCCGCCGCTGCTGCGGCAGATGGCGGAGCGCGGTCGCCATGGTGGCGGCGTTCCGCGCCTCGTCGTCGACCAGGCATTTCAGCAGTCCCAGCTCGTCGGCGCGCTGGGCGCGGATCAGCTGCTCCTTGCGCGGCACGGTGCGGGGCATCACCAGCGCCGGCTTGTCGAAGGACAGGATCTCGCAGAACGTGTTGTAGCCGCCCATGGCGACGATGCCGGCCGCGCCGGCGATCAGCGACTCGATGCCGGGGTCGAAGGTGATGGCGCGCACGCCGTCCAGCGCGTCCACCCGCTCCAGGAACCCCGCCTTGTGGTCGGCGGGCATGAACGGGCCGAGCACGATCAGCGCCGGGTACGGCACGCCCGACTCGTGCTCGTAGGCGCGCAGCACCCAGTCGACCATCGCCGCGCCGTCGCCGCCGCCGCCGGGCGTGACCAGAAGGTAGGGCTCGTCGAAGCCGGGGGACGGGCTTTCCTCGCCCACCGGCGCGACCGCGGTGCGGCGCAGATAGCCGGTGAACACCATCTTGCGCCGCACCGAATGGGGCAGCGGGATGTCCGCCAGCGGATCGCAGACCTGCGGCAGGCCATAGATCCAGATCTCGTCGTAGAGACCGGTCAGCGCCGGCATGACGTTCTTGCGTTCCCATTCGGGGGCGAGCAGCGCCGGCTCGTCCATCACGTCACGCAGGCCGAGGACCAGCGGCACCCCGCGCCCGTTCAGCAGTTCCAGCGTCTCGCTCAGTTCGCCGTGCAGGCCCCACGGCTCCTTGTCCACCAGGAACAGGTCGGGCTCGAAGGTCTCGGCCGTGTTGCGGATGATCGAGGCACGCAGCGCCAGCGTGTCCTCCACGTCCATGTGCAGCGACTGCGAGGTGTACTCGCCGCTGCGCATCTTCACCACGCCGGGCACGCGAACGAAATCGATCCTCGGACCGAAGGTGAAGTTGCCGATGATCGGCGATCCCGAAACGATCAGGACCGACATTTCCGGATGGCCGCTGACGAGCGCGTGGGCGATCGCGCGGCACCGCCGCAGATGCCCGAGCCCGAAGCTGTCGTGGCTGTAGATCAGCACCCTGCTGGGCATGCGGATCGCTCCCCCTCTTGCCGGGTTTTCCCGGAGGTCGGGCGACTATTGCACACACCGCACGGCCCCAAAAAGCACTTTGGCGTGAGGCGCTATCATAATCCCGGACGGTATCGTAAAAGGGTGACAGGTTACGGACAGGGCCGATTGCCGCAGGACGCCGTGGACAAGAATATCTACCAGTACATCCTGCGCTACAGCAAAAGGCAGCAGATCGTCGTCACGCTGATGGCGGTCGCGTCGTTTCCCTTTCTCTATGCTTTCTACGAGCTGCCCAAGCGGATCGTGAACAATGCGATCCAGGCGAAGAACACGGCCTTCCCGGTGGAGGTCCTCGGCGTCGAGCTGACGCAGATCGACTTCCTGTTCGTGCTGTGCGGGCTGTTCCTCCTGCTGGTGCTGATCAACCAGGCGTTCAAGTATGCGATCAACGTCTATCGCGGGCTGACCGGCGAGCGCATGCTGCGCCGGCTGCGCTACGACCTCTACTGGCGCGTGCTGCGCTTTCCGCAGCCCACCTTCCGCAAGCTGTCGCAGGGCGAGATCATCCAGATGATCAACGCCGAGGTGGAGCCGCTCGGCGGGTTCATCGGCGACGCGTTCTCGGTGCCTGCCTTCCAGGGCGGCACGCTGCTGGTGATCTTCGGCTTCGTCGTCTACCAGAACGTCTGGCTGGCCGCGGCGGCGGTGATGTTCTACCCGCTGCAGTTCTACATCATCCCCAAGCTGCAGCGCCGCGTGAACGCCTACGGCAAGGAGCGCGTACGGCTGGCGCGCGGCCTGTCGAACAGGATCGGCGAAACCGTCTCCGGCGTGCAGGAAGTCCACGTCCACAACGCCGCCCGGCTGGAGCTGGCGACGTTCTCGCGCCGGCTGGGGGCGATCTTCGAGGTCCGCTTCCGCATCTACCTGTGGAAGTTCGTCATCAAGTTCATCAACAACACGGTGAACCACCTGGGGCCGTTCTTCTTCTATTCGATCGGCGGCTATCTGGTGATCCAGGGCAGGCTGGAGCTCGGCACGCTGGTCGCGGTGATCGCGGCCAACAAGGACCTCGCCGCGCCGTGGAAGGAGCTGCTCAGCTACTACCAGATGCGCGAGGATGCGCGGATCAAGTACGAGCAGGTGATCGAGCAGTTCGACGTGCCGGAGATGATGGAGCCGGCCCTTCAGCTCGACGAGCCGGAGACGGTCGAGCCGCTGAAGGGCGCGTTCGCCGCCTCCTCGCTGCGGCTCGAGGACGAGACCGGCCATGTGCTGGTGGAAGGGGCGAGCTTCAGGATCGAGCCCGGGCAGCACGTCGCCATCGTCGGCGCGGGGGGCAGCGGCAAGGATCATCTGGCGCTGATGCTGGCGCGCCTGGTCGGGGTCAGCGGCGGCTCGCTGACGCTGGACGGGAAGAAGCTGGCGGACCTGCCCGAGCCCCTGACCGGACGGCGCATGGCCTATGTCGGCCCGGTCTCGCACCTGGTCTCCGCCCCGCTGCGGGACAACCTGTATTACGGGCTCAAGCACCGGCCGCTGATCGACGCGGTGTACGAGGCGGAGGGGCTGAAATCGTTCGAGCGCCATCTGCGCGAGGCGGAGGCCTCCGGCAACTCGACCGACGATCCCGACGCCGACTGGGTGGATTACGAGGCCGCGGGGGTCGACGGCGCGGAGGCGCTGACCGGGCGCGCCATCGAGGTGCTGTCGATGGTGGACATGGAAAACGACGTCTATCAGTTCGGGCTGCGGGGCACGATCGATCCCGAGGCGGAGCCCGACACGGCCGCGCGCATCCTGGAGGCCCGCGGCGCGTTCCTGAGGCGGCTGGACGATGCCGAGATCGCCTCGCTGGTCGAGGTGTTCGATCCCGAACGCTACAACGACAACGCGACGGTGGCCGAGAACCTGCTCTTCGGGCTGCCGGTCGGCCGCACCTTCGCGCCGGACCGCCTCGCCGAGAATCCCTACGTGCTGGAGGTGCTGGAAATCGCGAAGCTGGACGAGACGATGCTGGAGGCGGGCCGCCACGTCGCCTCGACCATGGTCGAGCTGTTCGCCGATCTGGCGCCGGGGCACGAGTTCTTCGAGCGCTACTCCTTCATCGGCCACGAGGAGCTGCCCGAATACCAGGCGATGCTGTCGCGCATCGGCCGCGAAGGCGTCGCGTCGCTGCGGCCCGAGGAACGCACGCGGCTGCTCGCGCTGCCGTTCCGGCTGATTCCGGCCCGACACCGGCTGGACGCGATCGACGACGGGTTCAAGCAGCGGCTGCTGGAGGCGCGCCGCATCTTCGCCGACGACCTGCCGCCCGAATACGAGGGCGCGGTGGCGCGGTTCGACCGCGACCACTACAACGCCGCCGCCAGCCTCCAGGACAATATCCTGTTCGGCAAGGCGGCCTACGGCCCGGCGCGCGGGGCGGAGCGCATCTCCCGCGCCATCGCCGAGGTGGTGGACCGGCTGGACCTGCGCGAAGCGGTGATGGCGGTCGGGCTCGGATTCCACGTCGGCATCGCCGGGGGGCGGCTGTCCAGCGTGCAGCGCCAGAAGCTGGCGATCGCCCGCAGCGTTCTGAAGCGGCCCGACGTGCTGGTGCTGAACGAGGCCACCGCCACGCTCGACGGCGGCAGCCAGGGCCGCGCGATGGAACGCATCCTGGCGGAGCTCGAGGGCCGGACGGTGATCTGGTCGCTGCACCGCGCGAGCCTCGCGCGCAGCTTCGACCGGGTTCTCGTCATGGCCGGCGGCGCCGTCGTCGAGCAGGGCGCGTACGAGGAGCTCGACCGCGAAGGAAGCACGCTGCGCGAACTGGTGGAAGCGGAGTAGAATGCCATGACATGCCGGGCGGCAGGGAGGTCGCGGTGAGCCTGAAGGAAGAAGTCGATCTGCTGAGGAACATTCCGCTGTTCTCGAAAGTGGACCCGTCGAAGCTGAAGCTGCTCGCCTTCGCCAGCGAGCGGCTGACCTTCGCCCCCGGGCAGGAGCTGTTCCGCCAGGGCGATTCGGGCGACGCGGCCTATATCGTCATCGCCGGCGAGGCCGAGGTGCTGGTCGACGCGCCGGGCGGGCCGGTCGCGGTGGCGCGGGTCGGCAAGAACGATCTGGTGGGCGAGATCGCGATCCTCTGCGACGTGCCGCGCACCGCCACGGTGAAGGCGCTCAGCAACGTCGTCACGCTGGCGATTTCCAAGGACCTGTTCTTCCAGATGGTCAGCGAATATCCCCAGTTCGCCATCGAGGTGATGCGCGAGCTGGCGGAGCGGCTGGACCGCACCACGGGACAGCTCCGCGAGGCCGTCAGCGCGAAAGCACGGAGTTGAGCCGCCTCGATTCCGCCATCCGGCGGCTGCAGGCGCAGCGCGAATGCCTGGCTGCCGCGGCGCGGCTGATCCGCGGCATCGACGGCCCGGTGCTTGAGCTCGGCCTCGGCAACGGGCGGACCTACGACCACCTGCGCAGCCTGCTGCCGGAGCGCGAAATCTTCGCCTTCGACCGGGCGGTCGACGCCCATCCCGACTGCGTGCCGGATGCCGACCACATCGTGCTGGGCGAAATGCCGGATGTTTTCGCCGCCGCGCAGGGCCGCATCGGCGCGCCCGCCGCGCTCGCCCATTGCGACATCGGCACCGGCGACCCGGCCGCCAGCGCCGTGCTCGCCTACCGGATCGGCCCGGCGCTGGATCCGCTGCTGGCCCCCGGCGCCGTGGTGATCAGCGACCGCGCGCTGGTGGTGTCCCGCTGGTACCTCACGCCGCTGCCGCCGGCGGTGGAGCCGGGGCGGTACTTCATGTACCGGGTCGGCGGGGCTTGAGGGTCGATACGCTCGCGCGGGCCGGTACAGCCCTTCCGAAAAGAAAGCGGCGCCCCGTTCGGGGCGCCGCCGTTCCTCAGCGAGAGGGGCCGGAGGGGCGTTCGGTTACGCCGCCTTGCCGAGCCATTTCTGGCCGCCCGCCGCCTTCACCTCGATCCTGCGGGGCTTCAGCTCCTCCGGAATCTCGCGCTCGAGCGAGATGTGGAGCAGGCCGTTCTCCATCTCGGCGCTGACCACGCGGATGTGGTCGGCGAGCTGGAAGCTCCGCTCGAAGGCGCGCCCGGCGATGCCGCGATGGAGATAGGTCTTCTCCTGCTCGGCCTCGGCGTTATGGCTGGCCTTCACGACGAGCTGGTTCTCCTGCGCGGTGATCTCGATGTCGTCCTGCGCGAACCCGGCGACGGCCAGCGTGATGCGGTAGGCGTCGTCGCTCGTCTTCTCGATGTTGTAGGGCGGGTAGTTGTCCACGCGTTCGGCCTGCTGCATGGCGGCGTCCAGCATCCGCGACATGCGGTCGAAACCGACGGACGAACGGAACAGCGGGGAAAAGTCGATAGCACGCATGATATCCTCCTTCGAAGCAATATCGATGTCATGGCCCGCCGTCATGGCCGGGCCGGTTCTGCGGTGCCGGAACCCTGAAGCGGCTTTCCGGCACAGCGTTATCTGGTAAGCGTGTTTCGCGGTTTCAAGACCCGGCGGTCCTGAAATAAATGACGGAAATCAGCCGGTTAAATCGGTTCAGAAATTGAAATCGACGGCGACGGGGACATGGTCGGATGGCTTGTCCCAGCCTCGCGCCTCGCGCAGCACCGTGGCCCCGGCGAGCGCGGGCCTGAGCGACGGCGTGACCCAGACATGGTCGAGCCGGCGGCCGCGGTCGTTGCCCGGCCAGATGCGGTTGCGGTAGCTCCACCAGGTGTAGAGCTTCTGGTCCGGCGGCACGAATTCGCGCAGCACGTCGACCCAGTCATGCGCCTTCATGGCGGCGATCAGCTTCTCCACCTCCACCGGGGTGTGGCTGACGACTTTCAGCAGCTGCTTGTGCGACCAGACGTCCTCTTCCAGCGGCGCGATGTTCAGATCGCCGACCAGGATGCGCTCCGCCTGCGCCTTGCCCCTGAACCAGTCGGCCAGCTCGTCGACGAAGCGGAGCTTGTGGGCGAACTTGTCGTTGAGCACGGGGTCGGGGATGTCGCCCCCGGCCGGGATGTAGAAATTGTGCAGCTCCGCCCCGGAAGGCAGGATCGCGGCGATGTGCCGGCAGTCGCCCTTTTCGCACCAGTCGCGCCGGTCGATCGGCGTCAGCGGCGCCTTCGACAGGATGGCGACGCCGTTATAGCCCTTCATCCCCGCGAACAGGATGTGCTCGAAACCCAGCGCGCGCACGTCGTCGACCGGGAACAGCTCGTCCGGCACCTTGGTTTCCTGCAGGCAGACGACATCCGGCTTCAGCGCCGCGACGACGTTCTGCAGGGTCGGCATGCGCAGCCGCAGCGAGTTGATGTTCCAGGTGGCGATGCGCAATGGACGGACTCCGGACGGCTGTGGGGACGAACGATCACCCTGCGTAGCATCTCGCCGGAATCGCCGCAACGGACCCGCCCGATGCCGCGCGTACTGTCGGAAAATTTTACAGCCCATCGGTGCGGCGCGCGATCCGTGCTCCGGAGCGCCCGGATTTCCGCCAGTTTGAAAACTGGCACAAGACTTGCATATCGTCGGGTGCGTCGCCGCGCGCCAGCCATTCCGGCCGGCCGGCCGCCTTACGAGGAACAAGCCCATGAGGTTGTTCATCAGGTTGCTCGCCGCGGCGGGGATCGCCGCGGCCATCGCGCTGCCGGCGCGCGCCGCCGTCCTCTACTCGGAACCGATGGCGACGCCGTCCTCGAGCTGGTTCGGGATTGCCTCGGAAACCGGCAACCAGGTCCTCGCCAGTTCTTTCACAGTCACTGGCAGCGGCACGGTATCGGCCACCGGCGCGGAATGGATCGGGCTACCGTGGCTCGACTGGCCGCAGCCGCCGACCTTCACGATCCAGATTCTCGATTCCGTCACGGGAACCGGCAATGTGCTCGCGAGCCGGACCGCTACGGCCACCGCGACGGATACCGGGCTCGACAACTCCGAGGGCTGGGATGTGTTTTCCTATGCGGCCAGCTTCGCGGCCATCGAGCTTCAGGCCGGAACGGAATACTACTTCTCGGTCGCCTCCGACTACGGCCTCTGGCTCTGGGGCGACGGCACGGGGTCCGGACTCTACTACGGCAGCCCGTCCTCCGGCTGGGAGGGCTTCCTGGAGGACGCGCCCCGCGCCTTCACCCTGCTCGGCGACGGGGCGGAAACGACCACGGTGGCGGAACCGCCGGCGGCGGCGCTCTTCGGTCTGATGCTGATTGGCGCCGGGCTGCGCCGGCGGATGCGCCGGAACCCGGCCGTCTGATCCGTCAGGCGACGGCGGCGCGGCGCGGCGCCCTGCGCTTGGCCATGCGGGCCTGCGCGGCCTCGCCGAAGGCGTGGAACAGCGCGCCGTGGAGCTCGTGCTCCTCGGGCTGCCACTCGGCGTGCCACTGCACCCCGACACAGAAGGTTTTGGCGGTCTCCAGCCGGATCGCCTCGATCACGCCGTCTTCCGCCACGGCCTCGACCACCATGCCGGGGGCCACGCGGTCCACCCCCTGGCCGTGCAGCGAGTTGACGACGCATTCGGTCTTGCCGCCGATCAGCGACGACAGGTAGCCGCCCTTCAGCAGGGTCAGGCCGTGGCGGGGCGCCAGGCGCTCCTCGCGGGTCGCGTCGGGCAGCATGCGGTGGTCCATCTTGCCGGGCAGCACATGCACCCGGTAATGCAGCGTGCCGCCGAGCGCGACGTTGATCTCCTGGATGCCGCGGCAGATGCCGAAGACCGGCACGCCGGCCTCGACGCATTTGCGCACCAGCGGCAGCACGGTGGCGTCGCGCGCGGGGTCGATGATCTCGTCCTCGGGGAAGGCCGGGCCGCCGTAATGATGCGGCTCCACGTTCGCGCGCCCGCCGGTCAGCACCATCCCGTCGAGCCGTTCCACCAGGTCGTCGAAATCCAGCAGCTCGCCCAGCGCCGGGATCAGCATGGGCAGACCGCCGGACCCCAGCGTCACCGACTCGATGTACTTGTCGCTGGCGGAATGCTGGTAGGTGCCGAATTGCTGGTTCTGCATCCGGTTGACCGGAATGCCGATCAGGGGCTTGGGATCGCGCGCGGGCATAAAAACATTCTACGCGGATTCCGGGCAATTCCGCAACTTTCGGCGGTGCGGAACCCCCGCTCCGCACGGTTACTGGTTGTCGAACCCCATCGACCAGTCGGGCGGCACGTAGGTGAGCACGCGGCGCGGGATGTCGCCATTGAACTCGGCGTCCAGCAGGGCGACGCGGGTGGTCACGCCCTGGGCGTCGATCACCGACCACTGGCGCAGCGCCAGCGGCGCGTCGGCGAAGGTGAGGATCAGCGTCCCCGCCTCGGGCTCCTCGGCCTGTGTCAGATGGACGCGCAGCGTCTGCGCCCCGCGCTCGATTCGCGTCACCGCGATCTTGCCGCCGAGCCGCACCTCGTCCGCCACCAGCACCGAGGCCGGGGTGGCGCTCAGCGGCAGCTGGTTCACCTCCCGCAGCCCCTCGTCCACCATGATCAGCCAGGTGCCGTCGGCGTAGATCTGCAGCTCGGCCGGCGGCGCGTAGTCCAGCCGCATCCGGCCGGGGCGCTGGATGTACACCATGCCTTCGGCGTAGCTGCCGGTCGATGCGGTCTGCACGAACCGTGCCTTCAGGGTGCGGATACCGTTCAGATAATCCTCGATGCGCCCGACATCGGCCGCGTCCGCACCGGGCGTCGCGGCGAGGGATACGGCCGGACGCGCCAGCGCCGCCAGCAATGCGCCGCCGGCCCCCGCCAGAACCGTCCGGCGGTCGATGCCGGCGTCGACGATCTTTCGTATGTCTCTCACAGGGCTGAGATGGCCCTGCGCGGGCGCGTCCGCAAGCGGGGCGGGCGCGATCCGTCCAATTCGCTAGTCCCGGCCTTCGATGTCGCGGGCCAGGACCTCGCGCTTGCCGGCATGGTTGGCGCCGCTGATGACGCCCTCGGCCTCCATCCGCTCGATCATCCGGGCGGCGCGGTTGTAGCCGATCTGCAGGTGGCGCTGGACGAAGCTGGTGGAGGCCTTGCGCTCGCGGCAGACCACGGCGACGGCCTGATCGTACAGCGCGTCGTCGCCCCCGCCGCCGCCCGCGCCCCCGGCGCCGGGCATGCCGAAGCTGCCCTGCTCGTCCTCGGTCACCGCTTCCTCGTAGGTCGGCTCGCCCTGGTCCTTGAGGAAGGCGACCACGCGCTCGACCTCCTCGTCGGTCACCAGCGGGCCGTGCACGCGCGTGACCTTGCCGCCGCCCGCCATGTAGAGCATGTCGCCCTGGCCGAGAAGCTGCTCCGCCCCGGCCTCGCCGAGGATGGTGCGGCTGTCGATCTTGGACGTGACCTGAAAGCTGATGCGGGTCGGGAAATTCGCCTTGATGGTGCCGGTGATCACGTCCACCGACGGGCGCTGGGTCGCCATGATCAGGTGGATGCCCGCGGCGCGGGCCATCTGGGCGATGCGCTGCACCGAGGATTCCACGTCCTTGCCCGCGACCAGCATCAAATCCGCCATCTCGTCGACCACGACGACGATATAAGGCAGCGGGTCCATGCTCAGCGCCTGCTCCTCGTATATCGGCTCGCCGGTCTCGGGGTCGAACCCGGTCTGGACCGTGCGGTTCAGTATCTCGCCCTTCTTGCGCGCCTGCTCGAGCCGCGCGTTGTAGCCGGCGATGTTGCGCACGCCGAGATTCGACATGTTGCGGTAGCGGGTCTCCATCTCGCGCACCGTCCAGCGCAGCGCGACCACCGCCTTGGACGGATCGGTGACGACGGGGCTCAGCAGATGCGGGATGCCGTCATAGACCGACAGCTCCAGCATCTTGGGGTCGATCATGATCAGCCGGCATTCCTCCGGGCTCAGCCGGTAGAGCAGCGACAGGATCATCGCGTTGACCGCGACGGACTTGCCCGACCCGGTGGTGCCGGCGACCAGCAGATGCGGCATGCGCGACAGATCCGCGATCACCGCCTCGCCGCCGATCTCCTTGCCCAGCGTCAGCGGCAGCTTGGCGCCGCTGCGCTCGTAATCCTCCGACGCCAGAAGCTCGCGCAGGCTGACCGTCTCGCGGTCGGCGTTGGGCAGCTCGATCCCCATCACGCTGCGCCCGGGGATCACGGCTACGCGCACGCTCACCGCGCTCATCGACCGCGCGATGTCGTCGGCCAGCCCGATCACCCGCGACGACTTGGTGCCGGGCGCGGGCTCGAACTCGTACAGCGTCACCACCGGGCCGGGGCGCACCTTCACGACCTCGCCCTGCACGCCGAAATCGTCGAGCACCGATTCCAGCAGCCGCGCGTTCTCCGCCAGCGCCTCCTCGCTCGGGATCGCGTTGCGCTGGGCGGCGGCGATCTCGTGCAGCAGCTCCAGCTCGGGCAGGCGGTAATCCCCCGAGTCGAATTCCAGCGCCTTCTGGCGCGCGGCCTCGGCCCGCTTGCCGGGCCTGGTCGCCGGCGGCCGGTCGGCGACGATCTCGCGCCTGGCCGCGGCGCGGGGCTGTGCCGCCGGTTCCGGCGCGTCCGCCGCTGGCGCTTTGCGGCGGCCGGGCTCCAGACGGGGTGCGCTCAGCTTCGGCTCGCGCCGTCCGCCGCCGTCCCCCGCCCCGCGCGCGGCGGTGGCGGCCCAGCGCCCGGCGCGCAGGCCGTAGCGCCCGCCCTGCGCGGCGCCCCGGACGCCGAGCCGGAACGTCGCTGCGCCCAGCCGCCGCCATTCGGCCAGCGTCACGCCGAGCGTCGTGACCAGCGCGGCGAGCGCCAGCGGGGCGGCGATCAGCGCGACCAGCATGCCCGGCTGGTAGCCGGGTGGTATGGCTTCCGCGGCGCGGCCCAGCAGCATCTGCCCGGTGATGCCGCCCAGCCCGGCCTCCAGCGGCCAGCCCTGCGGCACCGGCAGGGCGGCCAGCGCGACCGCCGTCAGCAGCAGGCAGGCGGGCAGCGCGGTGATGCGCAGCCAGGCGCGGCCCATCGGCCGGCGCAGCCCGACGCGCCAGCCCCAGACGATCAGGACGGCGGCGGCGATCCAGCCGGCGACCCCCATGGTCTGCATCAGGATGTCGGCCGTCCAGGCGCCCGGCGCGCCCAGCCAGTTCTGCGCGGTCCCCGCGTTGGCGACGTTGATCGACGGGTCGGCGGCGTTGTAGCTGGCCAGCGCGGCGGCGATCGCGAGCCCCGCGGCGGCGAGCAGCAGCCCGGCCGCCTCGGTCAGCCGCCGGCGCAGGAACCGGCTGGCGGCCGGAGGCAGGAAACGGGTTTTCGGCGCGTTCCGTGTAGGGCTGGCCATGGCCTTCTCCCCGATCAGAGCGTGTTCCGCAGGCGCTCGAGCGCCCGCCCGGTGGTCTCGATATCATGCACCAGCGCACAGCGGATATAGCCCGCGCCGGGATTGCGTCCGCCATCGGCCGGCGCGTGCGCAAGATAGACGCCGGGCATCACCCGCAGCGCCGCCTCCTGCCACAGCTTGGCGGCCGCCGCCTCGCCGTCGCCGACATCCAGCCACATGTAGAATCCGCCGTCGGGGCGGAAGAAGCCGAGGCGGTTGCCGAGCGCGGATTCCGCCATGTCGAATTTCTGGCGGTAGAGCGCGCGGTTCCTTTCCACGTGGTTCTCGTCGCCCCACAGCGCGGTGGCGGCCGCCAGCAGCGGCAGCGGCGGGGGCGCGCCGCCATAGTCGCGCACCCGCTTGAACGCGGCCAGGATTTCGGCGTCGCCTGCGACGAAGCCGGAGCGAAGCCCGGGCACGCTTGACCGCTTCGACAGCGACTGGAACACCAGCACGTTGTCGAGCGATCCGCCCAGCGCGGCCGCGGCTTCCAGCCCGCCGGGCGGCGGCGTCTCGCCGGTATAGATCTCGCTGTAGCATTCGTCGAACACGACGACGAAGCCGTGCTCGCGGGCCAGCTCGATCAGCGCGGTCATCTGCGGGATCGTGGCGACGGTGCCCTGCGGGTTCGCCGGGGTGCAGAAATAGGCCAGCGCCGTGCGTCCCAGCACGTCCGCGTCCAGCGCGGCGAACTCGGGCAGGAAGTTGGTCTCGGCCGTGGCCGGCACGAAGACCGGGTCCGCCCCGGACAGCGCCGCCGCGCCGAGATAGACCTGATAGAACGGGTTGGGCATCAGCACGGCGGGCCTGCGCCCCCTTACGGCCTCCGGCACCACGGTCAGGGCGATCATGAACAGCGCCTCGCGCGTGCCGGATACCGGGATTACGTCGGTCTCCGGATCGATCATCCCGTCGGGCAGGCGGTAGCGCTTCTTCAGCCAGGCGGCGACGGTGCCGCGAAAGGCGGGGGTGCCCCAGACCGGCGGGTAGCGGCCCCACAGATGCGCGCTGTCCTCGATCGCCTCGCGCACCAGCGGGGGCGACGGGTGCTGCGGCTCGCCCAGCGCGAAGGAGATCGCCTCATCGCCGCTGCGCGGCGTCAGGGGGTCGAGCAGCGCCCGCAGGCGGTCGAACGGGTAATCGCCGATGCGGGCGAGGCGGTCGTTGATCATGAAGACGCGATCACAGCCGAAGGCGCCCGGCCGCGGCGGCGGGGCGCAGGGTACAAAACATAAACAATTGTAACCGGACAACCCGTTCCGGCACAAGCGGCGCGACGCCGCGCGACCACATCATCTAGCGGGAAGCCATATGTTGCCCGCGAACTGTTGTGCGGACGACGAATCGGATCGGTCCGGGAGGCGCGCATGAAAAAGCCGGGATGCCATCGGCATCCCGGCCAGTTGCCCGTGGAGGAGGTGGCCCTTTGGGGGCCGGCCCGCCTACCCGATCCGCCAGGCGACGGGGTATTTGCCTTCGGCGGGCCGCGGCGCGTCGCTTGCGCCGTCCGCGGCCCGTCTTTCGTCCCGGTCGGGGCCGGATGTCCGCGACTGGGCGCCGGAAATCTGCGCCTTGAGCTCGCGGGCGATACCGGCCCGTTCCAGGTAGCCGGTCACTGCACCGTCTCTCCGTGCAGGGTGAGATCGAGCCCGTCGCGCTCGGTCTCCGCCTCCACCCGGATGCCGATCACCGCGTCGATCACCTTGAGGATGATGGCGCTGGCGATGGCGCAGTAGACGACGGTGGCGGCGATGCCCCAGAGCTGGGTCAGCACCTGGCCGGGATTGCCTTC
>WHUE01000059.1 GCA_009377375.1 Alphaproteobacteria bacterium
CGTTCCGGTCCGCCGCGCCCATCCAGACGGTGTCGCCCTTCGCCACGTCCCGCCGCCACGGCGCGGCCTTGCGCCGGTCGACCAGCCCGGCGCGCGCATCCAGCGCCGCATCGGTCAGGTAGTCGGCGGGGTCCTCGGCCATCGCCGCCGGGTCGGCGACGATGGCGTCGCGCACCGCATAGGCGAGCTTGGTCGATTCGATCAGCCCGTGGACGAAGGGGAATCCGTCCGCCGATTGCACGCCCAGCCGCTCGAAGACGCCGAGGATCATCAGCGCCGCGACGCCCTGGCTCGGCGGCGGCAGATTGTAGCCGGTGCCGACGCCGAGCCGCAGCGACAGCGGCGCGACGCGGCGGGCGCGGAAGGCGGCGAGGTCGCCGGCGGTCACCGGACAGCCGGCCGCCGCCATCCCGTCCGCGATGCGCCGGGCCAGCGCGCCGCGGTAGAAACCGTCCAGCCCGTCATCGGCGAGCGCCTGCAGCGTCGCCGCCAGCGCCGGCTGGCGGAACGTCTCCTCCGGCGCAGGCGCGCGGCCGCCCGGCAGGTGCAGCGCGGCGAACCCCGGCAGCCCGGCCAGCTCGCCCGCGCAGGCGGTGGCGTTGTCGGCATGGCTGCCGGAGGTCGCCACGCCGTCGGCGGCCAGCGCGATCGCCGGTTCCAGCAGCCGGGCGAGCGGCATCGTCCCGCCGCAGTCTGCTGCGAGCGCCAGCGCCTCCTGCCAGCCCGCCACCGCGCCGGGCACGGTGTTCGCCGCCAGCGGCCCGCGCGCCGGCACGTTGCCCATCCCGTTCTCCCGGTACAGTTCGGGCGTCGCCTTCGCGCCCGCCGGGCCACAGGCCTGGACGGCGACGGGTTCGTCGCGTCCCGGGACATGGATCAGCCAGAACCCGTCCCCGCCGACGCCGTTCATGTGCGGGTAGACCACCGCGATGGCGGCGGCGGCCGCGATCATCGCCTCGATCGCGTTGCCGCCGGCGGCGAGCACATCGCGCCCGGCCGCTGCGGCGGGGCCGTAGGGCGCGGTCACGAGCCCGTCGGCGCCGCGGGCGGTTTCAAGGATCGAAGTCATGGCGCGGCACAGTTCCAGCCGCCGGCTCCCTTGTCAAACCGGGCGCCGCAATCGGCGGCAGCGGGGGTGTGCGGCGGCGCGATGCGGCCTAATATCCGCGAACCGGACAGGGACAAACGAGGGGAGGCGCTGAGCATGGCGCGGAACGGCGGCGAACGCATGACGGGGGGCGCGGCCCTCGTCAAATCCATTCTGCAATACGGCATCGACACGATGTTCGGCATCCCCGGCGTCCAGCTCGACTGCTTCTATAACGCGCTCTACGACGAGGGCAACGCGATCCGCATGATCCACAGCCGCCACGAGCAGGGGGCGGCGTATCTCGCGCTCGGCTACGCGATGGCGAGCGGCAGGCCCGCCGTCTACGCCGTGGTGCCGGGGCCCGGCTTCCTCAACGCCTCGGGCGCGCTGTGCACCGCCTATGCGTGCAACGCGCCGGTGCTGTGCATGACGGGCCAGACGCCGTCGGACCTGATCGGCCGCGGCGCGGGCGCGCATCACGAGATCCCGGACCAGCTCGGCACCATGCGCTCGCTCACCAAATGGGCGGGGCGGGCAGCGCATCCGGCGGACGCGCCGCTGACGGTGGAGCGCGCCTTCGTCGAGATGCTCTCCGGCCGCCAGCGCCCGACGGCGGTGGAGATGGCGCCCGACGTGATGGCGCAGGAGGCGACGGTGACCCTGCGCCCGGCCGCCGCGCCCGAGCCCGCGCCGGAGCCCGACCCGGACGCGGTCGCGGCGGCGGCGAAGCTGCTGGGCGCGGCGAAGCGGCCGCTCATCATGGTCGGCGGCGGCGCGATGGACGCGGGCGAGGCGCTGCTCGCCGTCGCCGAGCTGCTGCAGGCGCCGGTCTGCATGAGCCGCGACGGCAAGGGCATCGTGTCGTCCCGCCACGCCCTGGGACTGACCGAGTCGGAGGGCCACCGGCTGTGGGGCGACGCCGACGTGGTGCTCGCCGTCGGCACGCGGCTGTTCGACCAGTACCGGAGCTGGGGCGTGGACAGGACGCTGAAGATCGTCCGCATCGACATCGACGCCGCCGAGATCACACGCCACGGCAAGCCCGCCATCTCCATCCTCGCCGACGCGGCCGGCGGTCTCGCGGCGCTGGCCGAGGCGCTGCCCGCCCATCTGGGCAGGGTGGCGTCGCGCGAGGACGAGATGGCCGCGCTGAAGGCGACGATGCAGGCGGAGTACCGGAAGCTGCAGCCGCAGATGGGCTTCATCGACGCACTCCGCGAGGAGCTGCCCGACGACGGCATCGTGGTCAGCGAATCGACCCAGCTCGCCTACATGGCACGCATCGCCATGCCGTTCTACGGGCCGCGCCAGTTCATCGGACCGGGCTACCAGGGCACGCTGGGGTTCGGCTTCCCGACCTCGCTCGGCTGCAAGGTGGCGAAGCCGGACACGCAGGTGGTGTCCATCACCGGCGACGGCGGGTTCCTGTTCGGCAGCAACGAGATGGCGACCGCGGTGCAGCACGGCATCGGCTCGGTCACCATCGTCGTCAACGACGGCGCCTACGGCAACGTGCGGCGGTCCCAGGTGCACAAATACGGCGGCAAGGTGATCGGCACCGACCTGCGCAACCCCGACTTCGTCAAATACGCCGAGTCGTTCGGCGCCCAGGGGCTGCGCGCCACCGACGACAGGTCCCTGCGCACGGCCCTGCGCAAGGCCTTCGCCCATGCCGGCCCGTCGCTGATCGAGATTCCGGTCGGCGAGCTGCCGTCGCCCTGGCACCTCATGCACCTGAAGCGCGTCCGCGGATAGGCGGCGGGCGTCCCCGCCCCGGCCCGGCCCCGGCCGCTCCCACCCTTTCCCGTCATGGTCGTCCCCCGGCCCGCGCGAAGCGCGGCCCGGGGGCAGGCTCGCCACGGCTGTCCGGTTACCCCCGCCGCTCTGGCCTTCTTCATAAAAAATATTCACCGCGTTTCCGTTAACCATGGAAGCTGTTGTTATGGAATAACAGACAGTTGCCCTGTGAATAACCGCATTAAGGTTAAATAAATTAAGTATTCTAATAAAATTAGAAAGTTATTTTGTTGATTTTAACTAAAACGTTGAGCCAAACAGTTCCCTTAACAGAACAATAACCGCCGTTTTCATCGGTTGAGAGGACGAGGTTCGTTATGAAGGGGATGGGTTTGGCATTGCTTCGCCGGCTGGTTCTGCCGGTGCTGCTGGCGGGCGCGGCGAGCGCCCAGGCGGGGGAATACAAGACGGCGCTGCAGGACGCGGAGTTGCACTGCCTCGCGCTCAACATCTATCACGAGGCGCGGGGCGAGCCCTTCGAGGGCAAGCTGGCGGTCGGCCACGTGGTGCTCAACCGGGTCGCCGACAGGCGGTTTCCCCGGGGCATCTGCACCGTGATCCGGCAGGGCGGCGAGAGCCGCCTCCACCGTTGTCATTTCTCGTGGTGGTGCGATGGGCGCAGCGACCGGCCGCGCGAGGCCGGGGCCTGGCGCGAGAGCGTGATGGTGGCGCAGCTCATCCAGGCCGGTCTGACCCGCGACCCGACCGACGGCGCGCTCTGGTATCACGCCGGCTATGTCAGCCCCGGCTGGGCCGAAAGGGTCGTCCGCCGCGCCAAGATCGGCGGCCATATCTTCTACATCGCCGACGAGGAGACGCGCCGCAAGGCCGGCGCCGGAGGGGCGCGCCCCACCATTCGGGCATACGGAAAGCCGGACGCCTAGCGCAGGTGCCGGTCCAGGGTCCTCAACGCCTCGTCCTTGCGCATGCCCGGCGTCAGGTCCTTCAGGTAGAGCAGCCGGACGATCTCCCGGTCCAGCGCGTTGTAGCGGAGATGTTCGAAGTCCTCGTCCAGCGCGGAGCCGGCGCGCGCCTCCGCCTGCCGCGCCTCGCCAAGCAGCCCGGCCATCTTGCCCAGGAACAGCGACAGGCATTTGCGCGTCTTGGCTTCCGGCAGTCCCGGCTTGACCAGAACCAGCCCGCCGATGATCCGGAAATCGGCGACCGCCGGACGGTAGAGGCAGTTGACGCCGCCGCTTCTCGCCGCCTTCAGCAGCAGCTCTATATGGCGCAGCGGATCCTGGAACAGGCGGTTGAACAGGTCCCGGTAGCGGCCCTCGATCGCCTGGTCGAACGGCTCGACGAAGCCGACGACGATATTCGCGGCCTCGCCCGGGCGGTAGATATGGAAATCGTGGCCCGACGACCGGGCGAGCGTGCCGACCGTCTCCTCGACGATCTTGCGTTCCGCGTCCGACATATCCTTGCCGTCCAGCAGCACCACGCCGGGGCGCTCCCATCTGACGACGGCGGGCTGTTCCTGCGGGGTTAAAGCCGTCAGCGCGAACTGCTCGAAATGCCGCAGCACAGCCGCCTTCGTGAAGAGCTGCGCCTGCGCCGCGCCGCCGGCCAGCAGCCAGGCGAGCGCCGCCGCCGCGAGAAGGCGGACAGATCGGGGGGCGTTGCGGAATGTGCCGGCGAAGTTCATGGCCATGCGTCCGTGGGACCCTAACGCGGGGCCGCCTCCGGGATCAAGCCCCGCCGGGCGCGCCTCAGGCGAAGACGGGCTTTTCCCTGACGTAGTGTTCGCGCATCTGCGGGCGGAACGCCTCCATCATCTCGCGGTTGAGCGCGACCGGCGGCTTCTGGTCGGGCGGCAGCAGCGGCCTGTAGGTCACGCCGTCGAGCTCCTCGGCGAAGGTTTCCTTGGCGCGCCGCACCAGCGCCGGATCAGCCAGCAGATCGACCACCGAGCCGGCCAGCGCCTTGGCGCCGGCGACGGAGCCCTTGTGCGCGATCGAGGTGGCGAGCGCCGCGCCCGCGCACCAGTGATGATAGGCGACGCCGGGGATGTTGGCGGGAAAGCTGACCCGCCCCATCGGCACAGCCCAGGAGACGTCGCCGCAATCGTTGGACGGCGCGCGCTGCTGCGTCGGCCCGGTCAGCGGCGTCACGTCGCGGCGCAGCCCCTGCGGCTTCGTGCCCGCCTGTTCCTGCAGGCGGCGCGCGAAGGCGTCCTCGTCCGCGGTCCATTCGGGCACGCCGACCAGCTCGATGTTGCGCTGGATGACCTCGGCCATGCCCTGGTTGGTGCGCACCGGCCAGACCGCGCTCATCACCTCCACCTCGACCTCGGTGTTGGTCATCATCGCGGCGCCCTGCGCGATGCGCTTGCCCTGCTCGAACAGCGTGCCGGCGCCCTCCGCCGTGGGCGCGCGGAAGGTCCACCAGACCATCGCGCGGGACGGGATCACGTTGGGCTGGTCGCCGCCCTGCTTGACCACGCGCTGGGCCCGCATGGTCGGCTCCATATGCTCGCGGAACTGGGCCATGCCCATGTCCATCAGCATCACCGCGTCCAGCGCGTCGCGCGCCTTCCACGGGCTGGTCGAGGCATGCGCGCTCTCGCCCAGGAAGGTGAAATAGGCGGAGACGGCGGCCATGTGCGTCAGCCCGTAGACGGTATGGAACTCGCCCCCGATATGGTCGTGTATGGCGACGTCGACATCGTCGAACAGCCCGTCGCGCACGTAGTAGGGCCGGCTGATGAGCTGCTCCTCGCCCGGCGCGCCGATCACCTTCAGCGTGCCCGGCAGGCCGAATTCCTCCATCGCGCGCTTCGCCGCCAGCGCGCCGGCGATCATCACCGCGGCGTTGCAGTTGTGCCCCTCGCAATGGCCCGGCCCGCGGGCGGTGATCTCGGTCCGCTCCGCGGCGCCCGAGGCCTGGGAATTGTCCGGGTTGGCGTCGTATTCGGTGTGCAGCGCGATCACCGGCTCGCCCGAGCCGAACGTCGCGCAGAACCCTGTGGGAAAACCGCACACGCCGCGCTCCACCGCGAAGCCGTGCTCCTCCAGGATATCGGTCATCAGCGCGGCGCTCTCGCGCTCCTGCATGCCGAGCTCGGCGAAGTAGAAGATCGAATCGCCCAGCGTCGCGACCGCCTTCGCGTTGCGTTCGACGAAGTCGAAGACGAACTGCTTTTGCTTCGGAACGTTGGCGACGGTCATGTCTGCCCCCCTTTTCGGTGCGACCACAGAGACTAACGTGGCCTCACCCGCGCGAGCAAGCCCCGCCGCCGAGGACGCAGAACCGCGCGCAGTGCGGATGGTTGAGCGGGACGTCGCCCGTCGCCTCGGCGAGCGTGCCGCCCAGCTCGAACTGCGGGTCGTAGGGCAGCAGCGTGCAGGCGACGACGGCGGGGCGGGACGCCCCCTTGCGCTTCACCACCATGCGCGACGAGGCGCACATCATCGCCTCCGGCGAGACGCCGAGAATGCCCCAGCAGGCGGTGGTGATCTCCGGCACGTCCCGCGTCGCGTCCAGCTCCGGAAACAGCACCAGCCGGGCGGGATTGTCCGCATCGACCGGGATTCCGCGCGCGGCGAACAGCCGGGCGTAGCCCGCGCGCGAAGCCGCCTCGTCCTCGCCCCAGCGGCTGCGCCCGGCGACGTCGATGCGGAAGCCTTCGCGCGCCAGCCAGTCGAGCCCGGCCAGCGCCGGCGCCCAGGAGCCCGCGCCCCGTTCCTTCTCGTGCAGCGCGCGGCTGTAATGGTCGAGCGAGACGCGCAGCACCAGCGCGTCGCCGAACCGGTCGCGCAGCCGCAGCAGCGCGTCCTTCCGGCGCTGCATCGGCTTCATCGCGTTGGTCAGCACCAGCGCGCGGAAGCCGCGGCCGAGCGCGTCCTCCAGCATGGCGATCATCTCGGGGTTCATGAACGGCTCGCCGCCGGTGAAGCCGATCTCCGCCGTCGGCAGCCTCGATGCCGCGATCTCGTCGAGATAGGCCCGCGCCTCGTCCGCCGTGATGTAAGCGAGCCGGTCGTTGCGCGGGCTGGACTCGATATAGCAGCTCTCGCAGGTCAGGTTGCACAGCGTGCCCGTGTTGATCCACAGCGTGCGCAGCGCCCCCAGCGCCACATGCGCGCGCGTCTCGCCCGCCGCGGTCACGGCGGGGTCGCGGAACTTCGCCGCATCCAGCGGCTTCGGTGCAGGCCGTGTCGTGCCGTCCATATCCGCAATCTAGCCCCGCCCCGGTCGCGGCGGAAGTCACACCGCGGACACGTCGAGGTGATCGGCGGGCCCGCCGGCCCCGGGGCTACTGTTCCACCGGCACGTCGGGATCGTTGCCCCATTCGGACCACGAGCCGTCATAACCCCGGATATTCGGGTAGCCGAGCGATTTCAGCACGATGTAGCTATGCGACGAGCGGGTATGCGTCTGGCAGTGGGCTACCACCTCCTTGTCGGGGGTGATGCCGCGCTCCTCCAGCATGGCGCGCAGCTCGGCTTCCGGCCTGAGCCGCAGGTTGCGGTCGCGGTCCACGGCCAGCATCCAGTCGAAATTGGCGGCGCCCGGGATATGGCCGCCCCGCGCCGAGCGCATGTCCTGGCCCGCGTATTCCGGCGGGGTGCGTGCATCGAGCACGATCATGGAGCCGTCGCCCAGACGGTCCAGGATGTACTGCTTGTCCGCCAGCGCGTCGCCGAAGGCACCGACCCTGTAATCGCTCCGCGTCGGCGTCGCCGGCTCGGTCTCCACCTTATGCCCTTCCCCTGCCCAGGCCTGCAGCCCGCCGTTAAGCAGCGAGAACCGCCTGTGCCCGATCACGTCCAGCGTCCAGAGCAGCCGCGAGGCCTTGCCCGACCCTTCGCCGTCATAGGCGACGACATGCGTCTCCGGCGTCAGCCCGATGGAGGAGAACGCCTCGGAAAGCTGCGCGGCGTCCGCCATCGTGCCCATCGCCGGCGGGCGCGGCGCGATCAGCGAGGCGAAGCGCAGATGCACCGCGCCGGGCACATGGCCCTGGGCGTAGGTCGCGGGCTCGTCGACGGAGACGACGAGCAGCCCCTCCGTCCCCAGCGCGGCTTCCAGCGCCTCGGGCTCGACGATCAGCGGCAACAGCGGTTCTGTCATGGCGGGGATTCCTTCCGGCGGCGGCAAATGGATCGCCGCATACCTACCCCATCGCCGCCGGGCTGGAAAGCCGGGCCCGGACAGCGCTCAACGGGGCGGAGCGTATCAGCGCGGCAGGCCGTCCGGAAGCGCGACGATTCCCGCAGCCCCGCCTTGAAACCGCAGGTCCGGCGTGGCATACTTAGATTGTTGTGTACGCAACAGTTTGTTAATCACACAAATCGGCGCCGGCCGTGCGAGCCGCGGTAAGGATCGGCCGGGCCGCACGGCGCCGACGCCATCGGCGATACGAGGACACCGATACGAGGACACGATGAAAACGCTCCTGTCCCTGACCCTGAACGGACGACCCCGCGACGACGCGGTGCCGGACAACATGCTGCTGGTCGACTACCTGCGCGAGGTGGTCCGGCTGACCGGCACCAAGATCGGCTGCGACGGCGGCGAATGCGGCTGCTGCACCGTGCTGGTGGACGACAGGCCGCGCCATGCCTGCCTGACGCTCGCCGCCGCGGTGCAGGGCAGGCGGGTGGAGACAATCGAATCGCTGGAACGCAACGGCCGCATGTCGGCGATCCAGCGCGGCTTTCACGAGAAGCTCGGCGCGCAGTGCGGCTTCTGCACCCCCGGCATGGTGATGGCCGCCGAGGGCCTGCTGCGCGAGAACCCCGACCCCGACATCCCCGCCATCCGGCGCGGGCTGGCCGCCAATATCTGCCGCTGCACCGGCTACGTGAAGATCATCGAGGCGGTGCAGGCGGCCGCCAAGGAGAACGCGGCATGAACGAGAGCGCGCCGCCGAAGCCCGGCGACATCGCCCCGGTGCGGTCCATCGGGGTCCGCACCCCGATGGTGGACGGGCCGGAGAAGGTGACCGGCCGCGCCCGGTTCTCCGCCGATTTCGTCGAGGGCGAGGCGCTGGTCGGCCGCATCCTGCGGTCCCCCGTCGCCCATGCGGAGATCGCGCGCATCGACACCGCCGCCGCCGAGGCGATGCCGGGCGTGCTGGCCGTCGTCACCGGGGCGGACTTCAGGGACACGTTCGGCGTGCTGCCCATCGCGATGAACGAATGGCCGGTGGCGCGCGGCCGCGTGCGTTATCGCGGCGAGCCGGTCGCCGCCGTCGCCGCCGTCGACGTCGCCACCGCCCAGGCAGCGCTCGACGCCATCGTGGTCGAGTACGACGAGCTGCCCGCATATTTCACGGCCGAGGACGCCCGCGCGCCGGACGCTGTGCAGCTGCACGAGTCGCGCCCCGGCAACCTGGAGCGCCATGTCGATTACGAGATCGGCGATGTCGACGGCGGGTTCGCCACCGCCGACCTCGTGCGCGAGCGGAGCTACCATTGCGCCGAGGTCTGCCAGGTGCAGACCGAGCCGCACGCCGCCATCGCCGACTACGACGCGGAGCGCGACCGGCTCACCGTCCGCCCCTCCACCCAGGTGCCGTTCTACGTGCATCTGATGCTGGAGCGCACGCTGGGCATGCCGCGCTCGAGGATCCGCGTCGCCAAGCCGCATGTCGGCGGCGGATTCGGCTGCCGCACCGAGACGCTGAACGTCGAGCTGATCGCCGGCGCGCTGGCGCGCAAGGCGAAGGGCACGGTGCGCATCGTCGTCAGCCGCGAGGAAACCTTCATCACCCATCGCGGCCGCCCGGAGCAGACCGTGAGGCTGCGCATCGGCATGCGCAGGGACGGCAGGATCGTCGCCGTGGACTGCGAGACCGTGCAGCGCGGCGGCGGCTATTCCAGCTACGGCGTCGTCACCATCCTCTATTCCGGCTCGATGCTGTTCGCCCTCTACGACCTGGAGGCCGTGCGCTACAACGGCTACCGGGTGCTGACCAACACGCCGCCCTGCGGCGCGTTCCGCGGCCATGGCACCGTCAACGTGCGCTTCGCCTTCGAATCGCTGATCGACGAGATGGCGGCCGAGCTGGGGCTCGATCCCTTCGCGATGCGAAGGGCGAACCTTTTGTCCGCGCCCACCTTCTCCGCCAACGACCTGATGATCAACTCCTACGGCCTGCCGGAATGCCTCGACATCGTCGAGCGGGAGAGCGGCTGGACGGCGCGGAAGGGGAAGACGGGGAAGCTGCGCGGGCTCGGCGTCGCCTGCTCGCACTACGTCTCGGGCGCGTCCAAGCCGGTGCACTGGACCGGGGAGCCGCACGCGACGATCCATATCAAGCTGGATTTCGACGGCTGCCTGACCATCCTCACCGGCGCGCCTGAGATCGGCCAGGGGTCGTCCACCATCCTGACGCAATGCGTGGCCGAGGTGCTGGGGATCGACCCGGGGCGCTGCCGCATCATCGCCTCCGATTCCGCGATCACGCCGAAGGATAACGGGGCCTATTCGTCGCGCGTCACCTTCATGGTCGGCAACGCCGCCATCGACGCGGCGACCAACCTGAAGACCATGCTGGTCGAGGCCGCGGCCCGCAAGCTGGAGGTCGCGCCGGAGGACGTCGAATGCCTCGGCGAGGTCTACCGCGCCGGCACGCAGGACGAGGGCCTGTCCTTCGACGAGGTGGTGATGGCCGCGCTGGAAGGCACCGGCACCATCACCGCCAAAGGCAATTTCGACACCATCCCCGAAAGCTGGGGCGGCAAGAAGTATCGCGGCGCCGCCATCGGCGGCTCGATGGCGTTCTCCTACGCCGCGCAGGTGGTGGAGGTGGAGATCGACCCCGATACCGCCGAAATCCACGTCGTGAAGGTCTGGGTCGCGCATGACTGCGGCAGGGCGCTCAACCCGCTGACCGTGGAGGGCCAGATCGAGGGCTCGGTCTGGATGGGGATGGGCCAGGCGCTGACCGAGGAGACCCGCTATCACAACGGGCTCGGCATCACCGGCAACATGCTGGATTACCGCGTGCCCACCATTGTCGAATCTCCGCCGATCGAGGCGCATATCGTGGAAAGCATCGACCCGCACGGCCCGTTCGGCGCCAAGGAGGCGGGCGAGGCGTCGCTCGCCGGGTTCATTCCCGCCGTCGCCAGCGCCGTCGCCGACGCGCTGGGCGTGCGCGTGCGCGAGCTGCCGATCACCCCGGACCGGCTGATGGAAATCCTGGAGAAGCGGGACCGCGGGGCGAGCCGCCCGGCCGCCGCGGAGGCGGACGCGTAATGGAGTACATGCCCGACTTCACCCTGCACCGGCCGAAGGACGTGGCCGAGGCGGTGCGGCTGCGCGCCGAGGAGGGCGCGCTGTTCGTCGCCGGCGGCACCGACATGATCGTCAACGTGCGCCGCGGCATCGAGCGGCCGACATCGCTGGTCGACCTCTCCGCCATCGAAGGGCTCGACCGGATCGAGCGCGACGCGGACGGGCTGCATATCGGCGCCGGCGTGACGCTGGACCGCCTCGCGACCGACGGGACGATCCGTCGGGATTTCGCGGCCGTGGCCCAGGGCGCGGCCGCCGTGGCCGGCGCGACGCACCAGCGCTACGGCACGCTCGGCGGCAATCTCTGCCTCGACACGCGCTGCCTGTTCTACAACCAGTCCGAATGGTGGCGGAAATCGAACGATTACTGCCTCAAGGAGCGCGGCTCGGTGTGCCATGTCGCCCCCGGCGGCAAGCGCTGCTTCGCCGCCTTCTCCGGCGACGTCGCACCCACCCTGCTGGTGCACGGCGCGGAGATCGACGTAGTGGGGCCGGACGGCGCGCGGCGGATGAAGCTGGCGGACCTCTACCGCAATGACGGGATGGACCACCTGACCCTGGCGCCCGGCGAGATGATCGTCACGATCCACCTGCCCGCCTCCGAGGGCGGCGCGCCCAGCGCCTACGAGAAATCCCGCATCCGCGGCGCCATCGACTTTCCGCTGGCCGGCGCCGCCGTGTGGCTGAGGCAGGACGGCGGCAGGCTCGCCGCGCTGCGCATCGCCACCACCGGGGTCCACACCCACCCGGTGCTGATCGAGGGGCTGGAGAAGTTCGCAGGATCGGCGCTGGACGACGCCGCGCTGGACGGGATCGGCGAGACGGTCCGCAGCCAGTCCCGCCCCATGCGCACCACCACCGTCAAACCCTGGTACCGCCGCCGCGTCGTCGGCGCCCTCGCCCGCCGCCTCACCGCGCGGCTCGCCGGCCTGTAGCGGCAGGGACCGCGCGCCCTACACGATCCGCTCGGTGCCCTTGATCTGGCTGCGGTGCATGACGCGGCGGGCGGTGCCGTCGAAGGAGTCGCGGCGGTGGAGCACGCAGAGATTCAGCCACATCAGCACGTCGCCCCTGCGCCATTTGTGGCACATGGCGAATTTCGGATCGGCGACATGGGCCCATAATTCGTCGAGCAGCGCGTCGCTTTCCGCCACCGGCAGCCCGACGACATAGGCATGCGGCCGGCGGCCGAGGAACAGCGCCTTGCGCCCGGTGGCCGGGTCGGTGCGCGCCAGCTTCTGGCGGGCGCCGGGGGTGCGGGTCACGTCGGTGACCTCCTCATACCCCTTGCGCAGCATCCCGGCGGAGTTGTGCGCGGCGTCGTGGATGGCGACCCTGCCTTCGATGGCCTTCTTCAGCTCGGCCGGCAGCGCGTCATAGGCCGCGAACATGTCGGCGAAATAGGTGTCGCCGCCGGCGGGCGGCACTTCCAGCGCATAGAGGATCGCGGCCTTCGGCGGCACGTCGACATAGGTCATGTCGGCATGCCACACCGCCTCGCCGTCGCCGAGCGTGCCGAGATGGCGGCCGCCCTCGACCACGTTGGAGATGACGTTGAGCTCCGGATGGGCGGGCAGGAAGGATTCGCCGGTATAGGGGCTCGGCGCGGGCGGGTCGAGCGCGCCGAAGTTTTTCGAGAATGCGACGAGCCGGTCGTCGTCCAGCGACTGGTCGCGCAGCAGCAGGACGAAATGCGCCGCCCAGGCCGCCTCGAGCGCGGCCAGCGTTTCCGGCGTCATCGGCCTGGACGCGTCGAGCCCGCGGATTTCGGCGCCCAGCGGCGCATCCAGCGGAACCACGGCGAGCCCGGCATCCGCCATCGTATCCATGGCTTTCTCCTTCGATCCCGAATTCGGTCTGCATCCTATCACATGAGGGCGCGGCCCGCTAAAATGAAGGGCAACGGCCCCCGCGACAGGAGAAGGACTCCCGTGAAAGTCGAAGAAATCGCGCTCTACCGGGTGAAGCTGCCGCTCACCGTGCCCTATCACGTGTCCTACCGGGTCTATGAGGATTTCGAGCCGATCATTGCCGAGATCCGCACCGGCGACGGGCGGACCGGCTGGGGCGAGGGCCACATCTCGCCGGGCCACACCTTCGAGTCGGTCGACGGCGGCTGGGACTATTGCAAGGCCCATGCGGAAACGCTGTTGGGAGAAACGGCCGCGGCGGCGAAGGCGGCGATGATCAAAGCCGCGCCCCGAAGCCCGGTCGCCGCCAGCGCGCTGATCGCCGCGCTGGAAATGGCGGAGGGCAACGCGCATCTGGACCTCGCCGCGCCGGTCTCGCTGCCGCTGCTGACTCCGTTCCACGCGACCGACCATGCCGACATCCCGGCCGAGGTCGACCGCCGGGTGGCGGAAGGCTTCCGCACGCTGAAGGTCAAGGTCGGCAAGGACTGGGAGGAAGACGTCGCCAGGGTCCGCTGCGTGCAGCAGGCGGCAAACGGGCGCGCGGTCATCCGGCTGGACGCCAATCGCGGCTTCGACCGCGACGACGGCTGCCGCTTCGCCGCGGCGCTGGACCCGAAAGGCATCGAGCTGTTCGAGCAGCCCTGCGATTCGAAGGCATGGGACGACAACGCCGCCGTCGCCGCGGTGTCCGCCGTGCCGGTGATGCTGGACGAATCGATCTACGGCATGGCCGATATCGAGCGCGCGGCGGAGATCGAGGGCATCGGCTTCATCAAGCTCAAGCTCAAGAAGATCGGCGGCATCGACATGCTGGCCGACGCGCTGCACCGGATCCGCGCGCTGGGCATGCAGCCGGTCCTCGGCGACGGGGTGTCCTCCGAGATCTGCTGCTGGATGGAAGCCTGCGTCGCCCGCAGCACCGTCGACAACGCGGGGGAGTTCAACGGCTTCCTGAAGCCCGACGCGCGGCTGTTCGCCAACCCGATCGAATTCGCGGACGGCCATATGCGCATGCCGGCGGGGTTCGTGCCCAAGATCGACCGCGACGCGCTCGCCGCCCATACCGTCGACACCGCCCGTTTCAGGGAGACCGTACGCACATGACCGACACCGCCGACCGCAGCCGGCTGGACGGGCTCGCCGCCGTCGTCACCGGCAGCGCGCGCAACCTTGGCCGCGCGACCGCGCTGGCGCTGGCCGAGGCCGGCGCGGCGGTGATGATCAATGCCCGCAGCTCCCAGGCGGAGGCGGAGGCGGTCGCCGACGAGATCCGCGCGAAGGGCGGGCACGCCTCGGTGCATCTCTGCGACGTGTCGGATTCGGAATCCGCCGACCGCCTGATCGCGGCGACGGTGGCGACGTTCGGGCGGCTCGACATCCTGGTCAACAATGTCGGCGTCCGCCGCTCCACCTCGATCACGGAGACCACCGACGAGGACTGGCGCGCGGTGATGGCCGGCTGCATGGACGCCACGTTCTACTGCTGCCGCGCCGCTGTGCCGCATCTGCGCCGGAACGGCTGGGGCGGGATCGTCAATATCGGCGGCGTGTCGGGCCATGCCGGCGTGGCAGGGCGCACCCATGTCGGCAGCGCCAAGGCGGGGATCGCCGGCTTCACCGCCGCGCTGGCCGCCGAGCTCGCCCCCGACAACATCACGGTGAACTGCATCGCGCCCGGCCATATCGAGACCGAGCGCAACGGCGGCGAGCTGCCGCCGCATTTCAAGGCCCGCCACGCCCTGCTGGGCCGCCCCGGCGAGCCCTTTGAGGTCGCCGAGACGGTGCGCTTCCTCTGCTCCCCGGGCGGGCGCTACATCACCGGCGAGACCATCCATGTCAACGGCGGCTGGTACATCACCATCGCGTAGCGGCCGGGGCTCACCCCAACTCTCAAGAACGATTCCAGAAACGTTCCACGTGGAACAAATTCCTGTCCCCCGGGGACGGAACCTGCCGGGGCGTCGGATCCGGTCGACGCCCCGACAAGCGGACGCCGTCAGTTGTGGGTGATGGCCCAGCGCGCCTTCTTCTGAACCGCCTCCGGCTGCGCGAAGATGTCGGTGATGAGCTTCTTCACCCGCTCGCCCGAGGCCGGATCGTGATCGAGACGGCTCTTCTTCACGTCGGCCTGGTAGGCGGGGTCGTCCATCGTCGCCATGAAGGCCTTCTGCAGCGCGGCAAGCCTCGCCTTCGGCGTGCCGGGCGGGGCGATATAGGGCCGGCCGAACACCTGCACGGCGGCGTGCAGCTCCAGCGCCTTGCGGTTCTCCGCGTCGCTCACGAAATCCCAGATCTGCGGGATGCCGCGCTTGGTCATCTCCGCGTGCGGCTCCAGCCCGAACTGGACGAGGATGTTGATCTTGTTTTCCTTCACCAGATGCGGCGCCTGGCTCATGATCGAGGCCCAGGCATAGCCGCAGAACCCGTCGATCTCCTTCTGCTCCAGCGCGAGAACGAGGTTCTTGGTGCCGGAGTAGCCCTTGACCAGCCGGATCTTCGCGCCGGCCAGGTTCTTCATCATCAGCGCGTGGTCATGGGTGGTGGAGCCCAGCTGGTCGCCGCCGAACACGGTCTCCGTCTTCTGCAGATCGGCGAACGTCTTGACCGGGGATTCCGCGCGGGTCAGGCAGATATTGGTGAAGCCCGAGGCGCTGCCGATATAGCCGAACTTCAGCGGGTCGTACTTGACGCGCTCGGGATCCCCCAGCAGCGGCTCCACCAGCGCGCCCGGCTGGGTGCCGAGGAACGCCGCGCCGTTCTTCGGCGCCACCTTGTCGACCCACGCCGTCGCCAGCCGGCCGCCGCCGCCCGGCATGTTCTTGACGATCATGTTGGGCTTGCCGGGAACATGCCCGGCCATGTGCTTGGCGACGAGGCGGGCGTAGGCGTTGAACCCGCCGCCGGGCCCCGCCGCGACCGCCACCTCCACCGTGCGACCCTTGTAGAAATCCTCCAATTCGTCGGCCGCCGCATCTGGCGGGGCCGCCAGCCCGGTGACGAGAAGCGCGGCAGCCGCCGCAATCGTAACGCGATGCATTCTGTCCTCCCTGTCCGTGTTGAGGATTGCCCGCAGGCTATCCCGGGAGAGCAGGCTATGCCGCTTTCGGGCTTCTGTCCAAGCCCGCACCGCGCGGCGCCGGAGTCCGGCTCAGCGCCCCAGCGCCTGCCACTCCCGGACCGTCTTCTTCGCCCGGTCGATCTGTTCCCCGGTCATTCTGGCGGCAACGCGGGCGCGCAGCTCGAGGGCGGCGGCGCGCTTGGGGCCGCGCAGTTCCGTCAGCGCCAGGGACAGCCAGACATGGGACTTCACGAGATCGCGCAGCGCGGGCGCGTCCTGCATGTGCAACTCGCCGAGCAGCAGCTGCGCGTCGCCGTCGCCCTGGCCCGCCGCCTTGCGCAGCCATTGCATCGCCACAACGTCGTCGCGCTCGACGCCCTGACCCCGGAGATACAGCAGGCCGAGGCTGAACTGGGCGCGCGCGTCGCCGCCGCGCGCCGCCGGCAGGAATTCGCGATGCGCGGCGGCGAAATCGCCGCGTTCATAGGCGGCGGTCCCCTCGGCCGTGCCCGCCGTCGCGGGCGCCGCGAACGCCGCGGATATCAGGAATGCGATTGCGGCGCGTTTCATCGCGACCCCGTCATCAGCCCTATCCCCTGAACGCGCCGAGACCGGTCAGCTCCGGCGCGTCGAACAGCCCGGCGCAGAAATCGCGGAGCGCCCCGGCGCGTGCCGCGTCCCAGCCGCCGAAGGCGCAGTTGGCGCGGAACTTGGCCTCCAGCTCGTCCAGGCCGAGCGGCTCGCGCGCGCCGCCGCGCATATGGGGCTGGCGGGCCTCGACCGTCTGACCGTCGGTCAGCGTGGCGCGGACATGGCCGGAATAGTTGCGCGGATACTCATCCGCCGGGTCGATGACGTAGGACACCTTCGCGGCGAGATCGAGCACGGCGGGGTCGGCGATGCGCGCATCGGTGAACTGGCCGAGCCCAGCAGCCCGGTCCAGGAGCCCGACGGCGACGCAGAACGGCACGCTGAACTTCGCCGAATAGGCGGTGCTGGGCGCGCGCTTCTCCGACAGCGGCTCCCACAGCCGGTGCACCGTGCCCTCGCCCACGTCGCAGGAGATCGACGCGATCCGCGCGATGTCCAGCCCCTCGCGCGCGAGGCGGACGGCGCAGTCGATGAAGGGCTGGGTCATGGTGCCGCAGGCATAGGGCTTGAAGGCGACGGTGGCGGCGTGCCAGGTCTCGCCCAGCCCGTCGGTCAGCCGCGCGTAGTCGGGCGCAACGCCGTGGTCGGCGAAGGCGAAGAAGAAGCCGTGCTGCCCTTCCATCACCGTGCGCGGGCCGAGGAAGCCCTGCCTCGCCAGCAGCGCCGCGCGCAGCCCGCCTTGTGCCGCCCAGCCGGCATGGATGCGCTTGGTCCAGCTGCCTTCGGCCAGGTACTCGATGATGCCGGACGCCATCGAGCCGGCGATGCCGAGCGCATCCGTCAGCTGCCGCTCGTCCAGCCGCAGCGCGACGCCGCACCCGGCGGCGGCCCCCATCGCGCCGATCACGGCGGTGGGGTGGAAGCCGGCGCGATGCACCGCGGTGGGGGCGACCAGCGCCATGCGGCACATCAGCTCCGTCCCCGCCGCCAGGCCGCGCAGCGCGTCCGCGCCCGACAGGCCGAACCGTTCGCAGACGGCGAACACCGCCGGGACCATCACCGCGCCGGTATGGACCGGCGTGCCCTCGAACGTGTCGTCGTAATCCTCGCCATGCGCGGCGGTGCCGTTGACGAAGGCCGCGCCGGCGGCGTCCAGCGCGCGGCCGTGCCCGATGGCAGTGCAGGGGCCTTCAGCGTCCCATGAATCGCGCACGGCGGCGACGTAGTCGAGTCCGCGCGCCGAGGCGCAGAGCCCGGCGACGTCGAGCACCGAAGACGCGGCGGCGGCGCGCACCGCGTCGGGGATGGCGGCGGCCTCGAGCCCCCGCGCCCAGCGGGCGAAGCGTTGCGAGACCGATATCTCGGGCAGCGTTGCGTCGTTCGCCATGGCGGCGGAACCCCCGGAAAAGCGCGCGTCGCGCGACCTTAGAGCATGGGCATCGAACGGCACAACCCCGGCCCGGCGCTTGCGCCGCACACGATCATGGGGCAGAAAGCCGGGGAGCGCGCCGACCGGATTTCCACATGAAATTGAGGGATTCACGATGACCGATGCCCCGTCGCTGACCGGCGCCGTCGCCGATTTCATCGCCGGCACGAAGACCGGCGACATCCCGGACGAGGTGATCGCGCTGGGCAAGAAGTCGATCCTGGACGGGTTCGGACTCGCGCTCTCCGGCTCGGTGGCGGAAAGCGGACGGCTGGTGCGCGACCATCTCGGCGCGCTCGGTCTCGGCGAAGGGCCATGCACCGTGATCGGCAGCGCGCTGAAGATCGCCCCGCGCTTCGCCGCCTTCGCCAACGGGGTCGGCATCCACGCCGACGATTACGACGACACCCAGCTCGCCGTCGCGAAGGACCGTGTCTACGGGCTGCTCACCCATCACACCGCACCCTGCCTGCCCGCCGCGCTGGCCATCGCCGAGCGCGAGGCGGCAAGCGGCGCCGACTTCATGCGCGCCTATCATGTCGGCGTCGAGGTCGAATGCAAGATCGCGGAGGCGATCGCCCCGCGCCACTACCAGGAGGGATTCCATTCCACCGCCACCTGCGGCACCTTCGCCGCCGCCGCCGCCGTCGCCAGCCTGCTCGGCTTCTCGAAGGACCGGACGCTGCGCGCGCTGTCCATCGCCGGCAGCCAGTCGGCGGGGCTGCGCGAGAATTTCGGCACCATGACCAAGCCGTTCCACGCAGGGCGGGCGTCGGAAAGCGGCGTGGTCGCCGCCGATCTCGCCGAGCGCGGCTGGACCGCCGCGCCGACCATCCTGGAGGCGCCGCGCGGCTTCTTCCGCGCCGCCGGCGGCGGCTACGACGACGCGGCGATCCGCGGCCGGCTGGGCGCGCCCTGGACCTTCGCCTCGCCCGGCATCTCCATCAAGCCGCACCCGTCGGGCTCGCTGACCCATCCCGGCATGACCGAGATGCTGCGCCTGATCCTGGAGCACGACATCGGGCCGGAACAGGTGGCGAGCGTGAAGGTGGGGACCAATTCGAACATGCCCAACGCGCTGATCCATCACCGCCCGGCGGACGAGCTGCAGGCCAAGTTCTCGATGGAGTTCTGCATGGCGATCCTGCTGCTGGACCGGCGCGGCGGGCTGCCCGAGTTCACCGACGAGGCGGTGAAGCGCGAGGACGTGAGGGCGATGATCGAGAAGGTGGATTTCGGCGTCCATCCGGAGGCGGAATCCACCGGCTACGACAAGATGACCACCATCATCGAGATCGCGCTCACCGACGGGCGCACCATCGCGGGCCGCGCCGATTTCGGCAAGGGCAGCCCCGCCAACCCGATGAGCTACGACGAGGTCGCCGGCAAGTTCCGCGACTGCGCCGAATTCGCCGGCCTGCCCCATGCCAGCGCCGAGCGGGTGGTCGAGCTGGTGCGCGGGCTGGAGGATGTGGGCAGCATGCGCGAGGTCACGAAGCTGCTGGTGAAGTAGGCCCCCCTTTCGCCGCCTCCGCGCGGGCCCTTTGGACCGGGCCGTAGGTCCGCCACGCGATGACGGCGAGGACGGCCAGAAGCACGGCGCCGGTGACGTAGAAGGACGTCTCCAGCCCGAAGAGCTCCACCACCCCGCCCATCAGCACGGGCAGGAAGAACGCCGCGACGCGGCCGGCGGTGATGCGGAGCGCGGCGCCCTTGCCCTGGTCGCGGCGGCCGGTCGAGCGGGCCATCAGCGAGATTTCCATCGACTGGGCGATGCCGGTGAACACGCCGCGCAGCCCGATCATCGCCACCAGCGCCAGATAGGTGCCCAGCAGGGGCGTTGCGCAGATGGTGACGATGCAGCCCGCGACCGAGAGCACCAGTAGCCAGAAATCCGGCACCACCCGCGCCAGCCGCCCGAGGAACAGCGCGGCCAGGCCGCCGCAGGCGCCGGTGACGGAGAACAGCGTGCCGATGGCGGTGCCGGTCACCCCCATCTGGTTGACCCAGACGACGTAGAAGCTGCCCTGCACCGCGACGCCGGCATGGCGCATGACGGAAACCGAAACCACCAGCGCGATCGCCGGCACGGCGAGCAGCTTCGCCGCCGCGATATAGTCGGCGATGTTGGGCAGCAGCTCGCGCAGCCGCGTGCGCGGCCGGGGCGCATCGGCCGCCTCCCCGCCGTCCCCGTCCGGGGACGGCAGCGCGAGGGTGGAGGCGAGGCTGCCCAGCGCCCAGAAGGTCATGAAGCCGAAGGCGCCCCACGGCCCGGCGAGATCCCAGGCCAGCCCGACCAGCGGCGGGCCGGCGAACACGCCGATACGGGTGGCGAAGGACAGCCGTCCGGCATAGGCCGGCTCGCCCCGCATCACCTCGCCGATCATGCTCTGCGCGCCGACCCAGACCATGATGACGACGAAGCCGCTGACGAGCTGCAGCGCGATCAGCGCCCACATGCCGGGCAGCAACACATAAAGCGGCGGCGTGGCGAGCGATATGACGGCGCAGACCAGCATGACCCGGCGCGTGCCGAGCCGGTCCATCAGCGCGCCGCCATGGATGGAGAACAGCATCGGCAGGAACTGCCGCGCGCCGATGGCGAGGCCGAGCATGAACGGGGTGGGCTGCAGCAGCACCGCCCAGAGCGGCACGATCACGTTGTAAAGCTGAAGCGATGAGTTGGCGAACAGCCCCGCGCCATATACCGCGCCCTGAACGCGCCACGGCACCCGTGTGTCCTCGGTCAATCCGGCCGTCCCTGCGCTGCTTTTTGTCTGCCGGAGCGTACCCCGGACCGGATCGCTGTGATAGGGTGCGCCCAACCATAAACGTCGGAATCAGGGAAGCTGGACCATGGCGCGCGATCCGCGCATCGACACCGTCATATCGCTTTTCCGCCCGCGCATGATCTCCAGCGGGGTGCCGCTGGCCGATTTCGAGGATGCGATTTCGGGGCTGGAACGCTGGGAGGACTGGTGCCCCCGCTTCGCCGCCCGCGGCGCGTTCCACGAGGGGCTGGCGCGCGAGGCGCTGGCGGCGGGGCACGCGCTGAGCGCGGCGGGCCATTTCGACACCGCGGCGATCCTCTACCATTTCGGCAAGTTCATGTTCGGCGACTATCCCGAGGCGATGCGGGCGACGCACGAGAAGGCCGTCGCCTGCCGCACCGCCGCGCTGCCCCATCTGAACCCGCCGGGCGAGCGGGTCGAGATCCCGTTCGAGGGCACGACGCTGAAAGCCAATCTGCGCAAGCCGAAAGGGGTTTCGAACCCGCCGGTGGTGATCATGGTGCCGGGTCTGGAAGCCACCAAGGAGGAGCTTCTGTCCTACGAGCCGTGGTTCCTGGAGCGCGGCATGGCCACGCTGCCGGTGGACGGGCCCGGCCAGGGCGAGGCCGAATACGACATCCCGATGCGCGGCGAGTGGGAAACCGTGGCGGGGCCGATCTGCGACTGGATCGAGAGCCGCCCCGACCTGGACGGCGGGCGCATCGGCATCTGGGGCGTCAGCATGGGCGGGTACTACGCCCCGCGCGCCGTCTGCTTCGAGACGCGCATCAAGGCCTGCGTCGCCATTTCCGGCGCCTATGAGTGGGGCGAGAACTGGGACCAGAAATCGGATATCAACCGCAACACCTTCCGCATCCGGTCGCACAAGGCGACGCTGGAGGAAGCGCGCGAGCATGCGAAATCCTTCACGCTTCGCGGCGTGGCGAAGGGCATCGCCTGCCCGCTGTTCCTGGTCGCCGGCAAGCTGGACCGGCTGCTGATATACGACGCCGCGCAGCGGGTGGCGGAGGAGGTTTCGGGCCCGGTCGAGGTCGTGGTGGTCGAGGACGGCAACCATGTCTGCCACAACCGCCCCTACCGCACCCGGCCGGCGACCACCGACTGGATGGCCGCGCGGCTCGGCGCGGCGCCGGCCGGCTGACGCGGGAACGGAGAACAGGACCATGAAGATCTGCCGCTTCGACGACGACCGGCTGGGGCTGGTCGAGGGCGAGGAAATCGTCGACGTGACCGCCGCGCTGGATACCCTGGCGCCGCGCTGGCCGGCGCCGATGGGCGATCCGCTGATCGCGGGATGGCCGGCGCTGCAAGGGCCGGTGACGGAGGCGGCGAAGGGCGGGCGCCGCGTGCCGGTGGCCGGCGCGCGGCTGATGAGCCCGCTGACAACGCCGAGCAAGATCATCGGCATCGCCCGCAACCGGAAGAACCTGGAGAAGGAATCGTTGAACTTCGAGCTGGCGAAGAACGCGCGCCAGGATTCCGACCCGATAGAGATGTTCATCAAGGCGCCGAGCGCGATGGTCGGCGCGTCGGAAGGCGTCGCGCTGCGCTTCCCCGAGGGGCGCAACGACCCGGAGGTGGAGCTGACCGTCATCATCGGGACGCGCTGCACCGACGTCGCCTATGACGACGCGCTGGACGTGGTGTTCGGCTACACGATCGGACTCGACATGACCCTGCGCGGCAAGGGCTCGTCCAGCTCGCGCAAATCCATCGACAGCTTCGCGCCGCTCGGCCCCTGGATCGTCACCGCGGACGAGATCGCCGATCCGGACAACCTGTCCTCGTCGCTGGCGATCAACGGCGCGACGGTGCAGGACGCCAGCACGCGCGACCTGGCGTTCGACGTGCGCAGCCTGATCGCGCATGCTTCCGCCTGGTACACGCTGCACCCCGGCGACGCGATCATGGTCGGCACGCCGGTGGGGTTCCAGCCGGTGCATGACGGCGACGTGATGGTCGCCAGCTTCGAGGGAATCGGCGCGATGACGGTTGCGGTGCGCGTGCATCGCCGGGGATAATCGCTCAACGAGAGACGGACGGGAGGCCTCCATGATCCAGACCAAGAACATCGTCCATTTCACCATCCCGGTCCGCGACCTGGAACGCAGCCTGGAGTTCTATACCGGCGTGCTGGGCATGACGCTGATCCGCAAGTATTCCAACATGGCGTTCCTGCGCTCCGGCGACGACGACCGGATCACAATCCTGGGCGTGTCCGACGCGTTTCATGAAAATCACGGCAAGGAAACGCTGATCCACCACGCCTACGCGGTCGATCCGGACAAGTACGAGGCCGCGCTGCAATTCGCCCGCGACAACGGCTACGAGGTGCTGCGCGAGGAGGATCGGACCTCGCCGGCCACCATCGCCGGACCGCGCTTCTATATCCACGATCCGGACCGAAACGTGATCGAAATCCTGAACTGGAGCAATCCCGGCGAGTTCTGACGGCCTCGGCCGCCGTCTGCGCGCAACGCAGGCGGTTCTGTCTGGAACAATCGTGCTCCAGGGGACGGCGCCGTCGAACCGGCGCCGTCTTCACGTCCGCCCTACATTGTTTCTAAAGGAAATCCGGCCAGTATCGCGGGTCCACCGGGTCGCCGCGGCCGGGCTTCGGCGCCAGGACGGCAGGCACGAAGCAAGCGGCTCCGACATGGTTAATCAGTGGTTTCTCAGCGCGGGAGACATCGCGGTAGAGGTGATCCCCTACAGCTACGATCCGGTGATCGTGGCCGCATCGATCATGGTCGCCATCTTCGCCTCGTTCACCGCATTCCAGTTCAGCCGCCATATCGGCGCGGCGGGAAGGAACGCGACCGGAGGGGGCGCGACCGGCGCCCTGTCGCTGGCTGGCGGGGCGCTGTCGATGGGCAGCGGCATCTGGTCGATGCACTTCATCGCCGTGCAGGCGGTAAACATGGGTCACGAGATGCGTTACGACGTCGGGCTGACCGTTCTCTCCGCCCTGTTCGCGATCGCCGCGAGCGGCGGCGCCTTCTGGTTTCTCGCCCGGCCGTACAGCCGCGCTGTCCGCCTGGCCGCCGGGGGCGCGCTGATGGGAGCGGGGATCGGCGCCATGCACTACACCGGCATGGCCGCAATGCAGATACAAGGAGTCATCCGCTACGATCCGTTGCTGTTCGCCGTCTCGGTGGTTGTCGCCGTGACGCTTTCCGCGTTCGCCCTGTCGCTGATCCTGCGCGAAAGCGAAATGGCGAGCCGTCGGGGCCGGCTGCTTTGGCGGCTGACCGGCGCCGCGCTGATGGGGCTTTCCGTCTCCGCCATGCACTATACCGGCATGGCCGCGACCTTCTTTCTGCCGGCCCATCGCGGCAGCCTGACCGGCATAGAGATAGACCAGGAGATCGCGGCGGCGACGGTCGGGCTCTGCGCGGTGATCCTGGTGTCGCTGTCGATGGCGGCGCTCGCAATCGAAAGCAGGCTGCAGCTCAGCCGCCGGGCGCTGTCGCGCAGCGAAAGCGAGCTGGACGTCGCCATCGAGGCCATTTCCGAAGGCTTCGCCCAGTTCGACGCGAATGACCGGCTGGTGCGGTGCAATTCGCGCTTTCGCAGCTTTTTCGGCGAGAACGCCTACCGCATCGTGCCCGGGATCGATTACCGCAACGTCGTCCTGGCCGGGGCGGGGCGGCGCGACAAGATGAACGAGATCGAGGATTTCGACGCCTATATGGCGGAGCGGATGGCGCAGCACGAACAGAAATACCTGCGGTTCGAGATCAAGCTGGCGGACGGCGTCTGGGTCCAGGCCAGCGAGCGCCGCACCGAGGACGGCGGCACCGTCGCCGTGCGCACCGACATTACCGCTCTCAAGCAGCGCGAGGCCGCGCTGCAGGAGAGCGAAGCGCGCCACCGCCAGCTGATCGACTACCTGCCCGACGGAGTCCTGATCCGCTGCGATGGCGAGATCATCTACGCCAACGCGGCCGCGCTCGCGATGTACGGGGCCGGGTCGCCGGAGGAGCTCATCGGCACGCCGATGCTGGACCGGGTGGCGGCGGGGGAGCGCGGCGAGGTGGCCGACCGCATGCGCCAGCTCGCGACAGGGGAGACGATCACGGTGCAGCGGCAACGCACGCATCTGCGGCTCGACGGCACGGCGATGCCGGTCGAGGTCTCCGGACTTGGGTTCGAATGGGAAGGCCGCGATGCGGTCCTGACCATCATCCGCGACGTCACCAGGCGCCGGCAGCGCGACGAGGCGCTGCGCGAGAGCGAGGCACGCTATCGCGGACTGATCGAGCACTCGCCGGACTCCGTACTGATCCACCACCACGGCACCATCGCGGTCGCCAACCGGGCCGCCGCGAAAATGTATGGCGCCGACTCCGCCGCCGCGCTGGTCGGCACCGATCTGCTGGACCGTATCCCCGTCGGGCTGCGCGACGCCGTGCGCGCGCTGATCGACGAGGACACCAGGAACGGATTCCCGGAAGCGCCGCGCGAATCCGAGCATCTGCGCATGGACGGCACGCCGTTCCCCATCGAGATCACCGGGCTGGCCCTCGACTGGCACGGCAAGCCGTCGCACATGCTGATCGTCCGCGACATCACCGTCCGCAGGCAGCAGGAGGCCGCGCGGCTCGCCCTGGAAGACCGGCTGCAGCGGTCGGAAAGGATGGAGGCGCTGGGCACCCTGGCCGGCGGCACGGCGCATGAGTTCAACAACCTGCTGATGCCGATCATCGGGCTGACCGAGATCGTGCTGGAGGATATGCCCGAGGACGACCCGGCCGCGCCGAACCTGGGCATGGTGCTGAAGAACGCCAACCACGCCGCCGGTCTGGTGAAGAAGATCCTGGCCTTCAGCCGGTCTGACGATCGGCAGACGGCGGCCGCCGGGCTGCCGGAAATGGTGGACGAGGCGATCGACCTGCTGCGGCCGGGGCTGCCGTCCAGCATCGCGCTGGAGGTGACGGTCGACGGGGAGGTCGGCAAGGTCATGGCCAGTCGCACCCAGATCCACCAGATCCTGATGAACATCGGCACCAACGCCGCCCACGCGATGGAAGGCCGGGTCGGACGGATCCGGATTCGAGTCTCGGCGGAGGCGCACCCCGACGGCGTGCGCGGGCGCATCGTGAACCTGCCGCCCGGACGCTACGCCCGGCTGAGCATCGCCGACAACGGCAACGGCATCGACGCCGAGACCCTGCAGCGCATCTTCGAGCCCTTCT
>WHUE01000005.1:0-16778 GCA_009377375.1 Alphaproteobacteria bacterium
GGCTTCCTGCCCCGGCGGAAGCGACCGATTATCGCACGGCCGGGCCGGGCTGACCACGCGCCGCCCTGGAAACGGGTCGGCCCGATGCACGGTATAAATACCGCCGCCTTAGGTCTCCTTTAATACAATTCTCCGATAACCGGGCCCGTTCAAAAAGCAGCCGGAAAACTGCCAGAGGAGAATAAAATGACATCGATACCTCAACATGAGCCGGAGCCGACGCGGCCGACGTGGAGAATGCTGTTCGTCGCCCTGGCTTTCGGCGCGGTGATCGCCATCGGCCATCACTGGCACGACATTTCCGCTTATGCCCATATCCCCGAGATCAAACAGAGCCTCGGGCTCGGCTGAGAACGGGACAGTTTTTCCGTAACTTGGCGCCGGGCGGCGAGTCATCGCCGCCCGGCGCTGCCGTCTGCATTTCAGTACGGTATGTCGCCGGCGACGGTGGTCCTGTGCATGTGGCGGATCTGGTCCGGCGGGATGCCGCGGCAGGCGAGATGCAGCAGGCAGCGATTGTCCCAGAACAGCAGGTCGCCCTGCCGCCAGCGGTGACGGTAGATGAATTCCGGCCGCGTCGCGTGCGCGAACAGCTCGTCCAGCAGCGCCTGGCCCTCGGCCTCCGGCACGTCCTCGATGCCGATGGTGAAGCGGGGCGAGACGAACAGCGCCTTGCGGCCCGTCGCCGGATGGATGCGCACCACCGGGTGGATCGCATCGTCAGGGCTCAGCGTCGCGTAGCGCTGCGCGGCCTCTCCCTTGTGATGCTCCGGGATCGAGACGCGCGGGTTGCGCAGCCGGTTGAAGGTGTGACGCGCCCGCAGTCCCGCGACGCGGTCCTTCGTCGCCTGCGGCAGCGAGTCGTAGGCCATGTACTGGTTGGCCCATTCGGTGTCGCCGCCGATCTCCGGCACCTCCAGCGCGTAGAGCAGCGAACCGAGGCTCGGATTCGTCTTGTAGCTGAGATCGGAATGCCAGTGATCGCCGGCGTTCTCCACCCCCACATACTCGCCGTTCACCTTGCGGTTCGACAGCACCAGGACCTCCGGATGGTCGGCCAGCAGGAACCTGGTCGAGATATGGATTTCCAGCTCGCCGAAGCGGCGGCTCGCCGCGATCTGCTGCTCGGGCGTCAGCCTCTGGTCGCGGAATACGATCACCTGATGCGCATGGAACGCCTCGCGCACCTGTTCGAACGTCGCGTCGTCGACCGGCGCGGAAAGATCGAGCCCGGCGATCTCCGCTCCCAGCGCATCCGAAAGCCGGTTGATCTGCATCTGCTCGGCCTCCCTCGTTCCCTGCCGCGATTATAGGACCGCAAGGCAGCGGCACGAAACCGCCGCATCGCGGTTCCGCTCCGCCATTTTCGTCACCACATCATCGAGCCGCCGTCGACGACCATGCTCTGGCCGGTCATGAAGTCGCTGTCGGCCGAGGACAGGAATACGCAGGCGCCGACCAGGTCCTCCGGCGTCTCCTCGCGCTTGAAGGCGCGGGTCTGGACGGTGGCGCTGGGCCCGCCGCCCATCCAGTTGGTGCGGGCGCGGACGTTCTCGCTCATGGTGGAGCCCGGCGCGATGCAGTTGACGCAGATGTTGTCGCCGCCGATCTCGCGCGCCAGTGACCGGGTAAGGCCGACGACGGCGGCCTTGGACGCGTCGTAATGCAGGAAATGGGTCGAGCCCTTGAAGGCGCGGCCCGAGGAGATGTTGACGATCTTGCCGTAGCCGTTCCTGCGCATCTCCGGCACCGCCGCCTTGCACATCAGCCAGATGCCGCGCACGTTGACCGCCATCACCCGATCCCATTCGTCCACCGGGATGTCGTCGAAATTCTTGCGCTCCACGCTCGTGAACAGCCCGGCGTTGTTGACCAGGATGTCGAACCGGCCGAACGCCTCCACGGTCTTCGCGACCGCCGCGCGGCATGACTCCTCGTCGGAGACGTCCGCCTGCGCGTCGATGGCCTCGCCGCCCTGCTGCCTGATGATGTCGACCACGGTGGCGCCGGAATCGATATCGCAGATCGCAACCTTCGCGCCCTCCGCCGCCAGCCCCTTGGCGAAGGCCGCACCGATCCCCTGAGCCGCGCCCGTCACCAGCGCCACGCGCCCGTCAAGCCGTGCCATGTCCGTCTCCCTGCCGTCTGTTCCGACCGCGGAGTTTACAGCCCGCCGGCGCAAACGAAAACCGGCCCGCCTGATCGGCGGGCCGGCATCCGTTCGGGGTGCGATAGGCGACCCTACTTCTTCTTCGGCTCCTTCGGCTCCACGTCGAGCGAATGCGAGGCATCCTTGAGCCCGTCCCAGCTCAGCTCGCCCTTCTCGCGCGCGCCGGCGCCGGGGGTGCCTTCGCCGAGGGTGCGGACCTCGGTGTTCATCTTCAGGTCGCCGCGGCGCTTCTGGGCGATGATCTCGCCCGTCTGCCAGTACTCGCCGCGCACCGCGCGGCGGGCCATCGTCTCCAGGTCCTCGTTCCACTCACCCATGTCGTAGCCGTACCACGGGCGCTGCGGGCGCAGCTTGGGCAGACCGAGTTCGTACCAGATCTCCGCCGCCTTCTCCATGTACTGCCGCTTGGGCAGCGACACCGGCGGGAAGGTCTCCTTCAGCGTCGCGTCGATGAGGACGGCGGAGTCCTCGGAATCCACCATCGAGCGCGGCCCGTGGCCCTCGTCCTTGTGCCTGATCATCTCGACGTCGCGATGCGGCTTGCAGCGATAGGACATGGCCCAGAACACGGCGTTGGTGTCGTCCGGATCGATGTCCTCGTTCACCGCGATCACCCATTTGCCCTCGGCCCGGCGCAAGGACACGACGCCGTAGAGCGCGCGCCAGATTTCAGTGCGCGGCACGCCCTCCTCGAACTGGATGATGATCAGCTTGTGAAGGCTGGTCAGCGGCTCGTGAGTGCAGACATGCTTGATGCCCTTGATGCCGAGATGGTCGCGCAGATGCTCCATCTGCGCCGCCTCGTAGGCCGGCCGCTTGATGGCGCTGGATTCGCTCGGCGTCACCTGGCTGACCCAGGACACGAGGATCGCGTTCCTGCGCCGCGTGATCGCCGTCACCTCCATGTAGCCGTTGTATTCCTGCAGGTTCACGTGGCCGTGGCTTTCGCCGAACGGGGCCTCCGGCTCCAGCAGCTCGGTGGAGATATAGCCCTCGATCACGATCTCGGCCTCGGCCGGGACCAGCAGGTCCACCGTCTTCGCCTTCACGACGTTGAGCGGCTTGCCGGCCAGACCGCCGGAGACGGCAAACTCGTCGTACTTCTCCGGCACCTTCTGCACGGCGGTGAAGGAAACGACGGGGGGCGCGCCGACGACGATGGCGCAGGGCATCGGCTTGCCCAGCTTCTTCCATTCCTCCCAGTGCATGTAGCCGCCGGTGCGCAGCTCGATCGACGGGTTGAAGCCGACCCGGTTCGGCGCCTTCACCATGGCGCGGTAGTTGCCCATGTTCTGGATCCCGGTCGTCGGATCCTTGGTGATGAAGTGCGAGGCCGCGAAATAGGGGGCGTTGTCCCAGCCGGGCGACGAGATCGGCACCGGCAGCTGGTCCACCCCGTTGCCCTTCAGCAGCTCCTCGCCCTCGAATACCATCTCGTGGCAGGGCGCGTCGTCGAAATCGACCTCATTGGGCACGATCGGGTTGTTGAGGGCGCGGATCCAGGTGTCCTTGATCTGGTCCAGCTCGCAGCGCATGCCGAGCTTGTAGACCTCCTGGTTGGCGGCCAGGCCGCAGACCAGCACCGGAATGTCATACTTGCGGCCCTTGGAATCGGTGACGTTGTTGAACAGCCAGGCCTTGCGGTCCTCCTCGTCGACACCGCCGCGGAACTGCCAGCGCACCAGAGGGTGCATCTCGGTGTCCTTGTTGATCTCTCGGTCCACCTCGAACAGCAGCCCCGCCTTGCGCAGCTCCTCGATATGTTCGTGCAGATCGGTGTAACCCCGCTCGGTCGCGGACTGTGCGCCGGGCTTCACCTTCGTCGCCATATGTTTATTCCCCTGTGTGTTCGAATCGATCGCGGAGCCGTCACCGCATCGCCTGCATATTTTACCGTCCCGCCGCTGTCAATACGCAACGGTATGGAAAAATGGGGGGGCAGCGCAGCCACGCAGCCACGGCTCGCGGCGACGACGCGTGCTCAGCCGCCGCGGCCGTTCACCAGAAGGTCGTGCATGCGGCGGGCGGCCTCCAGCCGGGCGCGGGTGGCCTCGGCGCCGCTGCGCAGGAATTCGGCGGTGATCATGGAGCTGTAGACCTCCGCCCGCGTCTCCGCCTCTTGCTGGCCGAAGCCGAGCTGTTCGAAATCCTGCGAGAAGCGGTTCAGCCGTTTCAGGTCCTCTTTCTCGATCCGCTCGGCCACAGGAGGGTTGCGCTGCGCCCAGAACCGCAGGGCGGCGGCCTGGCCGCGGGTGCCGCGCGAAATCGCGCGCTCGATCACCTTCCACAGCCGCTCGGCCGGATCTGGGTTCTCGGTGAGATAGGACTGGTGCGCTTCCTCGCGCATGTCGAACCAGCGGTCGAGCAGCGCGTCTATCAGCTCCTGCCGGTTCCGGAAATGCCAGTAGAAGCTGCCCTTGGTGACGCCCAGCTTGCGCGCCAGCCGTTCGACGCGGACGCCCTGCACCCCCGCCTCCCCCAGCGCTTCCCACGCAACCTCGATCCAGTCGGCTCGGCTGTGGCTCATGCGTCCCTCTTGTTGTCGATGACGTCGCGTATGGAGGTGTTGGGCGCGACGTCGTTGCGGCGAAGCTGCGCGCTGCGCCGCCCGTTCTCCAGGTAATGACCTTCGGCGGCGCGCTTCGCCATCGCGTCCCATTCGTCGGACCAGTCGCCCAGCGAATAGCCGAACCAGGGGACCTCGGGGGTCAAGGGCGGCAGACCGAGCTTCTCCCACAGGTCCTTCGCGTGCTCCATGTATTCCTTCTTCGGCAGCGCGACCGGCGGCATGTCGGCCTTCAGCGTGGCGTCGATCAGCATGGAGGCTTCCTCGCGCCCGCCGCGCTTGTCGCTCTTGGGCCCGTGCCCCTTGTCGCGGTGCGGCAGGATCTGGACGTCCAGGGCCGGGTTCGCGCGGTAGGCCAGCGCCCAGAGCACGGCGTCGCCGTTATCGGGATCGATGTCCTCGTTCACCGCGATGATGTACTTGCCGACCGAGGCGTTCAGCGTCGCCGCGCCGTACAGCGCGCGCCAGATCTCGGTGGTCGGCACGCCGCGCTCGAACACCACGAACACGACGCGGCGGATATTGGTCAGCGGCTCGTGCATCGAGACGCGCTTGACGCCCTTGATCCCCAGATGGTCGCGCAGATGGCCCAGCCAGAGCGGCTCGTAGGCGACGCGCTTGATGACGCTGGATTCCGACGGCGTCACCTGGCTGATGATCGACGGGATCACGCAGTCCTTCTTGCGCGTGATGGCCGTGACCTCGACGATGTTGTTGTAGTCCTCCAGCGCGATATGGCCGTGGCTTTCGCCGAACGGTGCTTCCGGCTCCACATAGTCGGGATCGACATAGCCCTCGATCACCAGCTCCGCCTCGGCGGGGATCAGCAGGTCCACGGTCTTGCCGCGCACCACGTTCACCGGCGCGCCGTTGATCGCGCCGGCGACCGCCATCTCGTCCAGCCCGATGCGCAGCTTCTGCGGCGCGCAGTAGCACACGGCGGGCGAGCAGCCCATCACGATGGCGATCGGCATCCTCTCGCCGCGCGCGTGGTACTTCTTCCAGTGGATTGCGCCCTCCGCCCCGCCGGCGCGGCCCGACATGCGGATGGCGAGCCGGTTCGGCGATTTCAGCCCGGCGCGGTACGTCCCCATGTTCTGGGTGCCGGTTTCGGGATCGCGCGTGATCACGCCGGTGGCGGTGAAATAGGGCGCGGAATCGAAGCCCGGGGTGGAGATCGGAATCGGCAGCGCGTCGAGCCCCTTCCCCTCGCCTTCCAGATCGGCCCCCGTCAGCACCACCTCCTGGCACGGCCCGTCGGGCACCTCGACCGGCGGGATCGGGTTCGCCATGGCGTGGCTCCAGGCATCGCCGATCTCGTCGAGTTCGACCCCCATTCCGATGGAGTAGATCTTCCGGTTGGCAGCCAGCGCGCCGATGACGACCGGCAGATCGTAGGTCCGCCCGCGGCTGTCGGTGATGTTGGTGAACAGGAACGCCTTGCGGTCGGGCTCGGAAATGCCGCCGCGGAACTGCCAGCGCACCAGCGGGTGCATCTCGGTATCCTTGTTGACCGGCTCGTTCACCGTCACAAGCAGACCGGCCTCATCCAGAAGCTTCAGATGAGCCTGTAAATCACGGTAATTGAAGTCTTTTGGAATAGCGTCCCCCTTCGAACAGGGCCTCGTATCGTCAGCCCCCCAAGACCGTCCGCCGGGCCCGCGTCAGCGCGTGTTCCTTTGGTATACCAGCATCCGGTGCATATTTATAAGTCCGGCCCAGCGGCTTGGCAACGGGTCCTCAGGGCGATCAATTTCACGATTGGTTCACTCCCAGGACGCCAGTCCGGCCGCCTCCCGGCCGGCGATCCGCCCGGTGACGAAGCACTCCGCGATGTTGCCGCCGGCCAGGTAGAGATGGCCGAACGAGCTACCCATCTCGCCCGCCGCGAAGAGCCGCGGGATCGGCCCGCTCTCGACGCTGACGATGCGCTGGCGCGCGTCGTGTTCCGGTCCGCCCTGCGTATTAGACAGCACCGGCCAGATCTCGGCGCCGTAGTAAGGCGGGCGCTGGATCTTCATCATGGTGCCGCCGGGCCGGTCGAACTCCTCGTCCTTCCTCGCCGCGCAGAACCGGTTCCAGCGCGCGACGGTCGCCTCCAGCGCCGCTTCATCGACGCCGAGCAGCCCGGCCAGCTCCGTCAGCGTGTCCGCCCGTCTGAGAATGCCCGATTCGACCTCCGTCTTGTTGTCGCGGCTCCAGGAGAGCGTCACGTCGCGGTCGTTATAGGCCGGGTTGCCCATCGGGAAGCGCCGGCTGCCCAACTCGTCGAACACCATGTAGGCGGGGATGCGCGGGAAGCTCTGGGTCACCGGGTCGAACAGCTCGAACGGCCGGGCGCCGGTGTCCTGCACATAGGGCGGGAATTCGTTCATGAACCGCCTGCCCCGCTGATCGACCAGGATCCACGGCGCCTGCACCACCGCGCGGCTCTCCAGCCCTGGAATCCAGTCCGGAAAGCGCTTGACCCGGATACCCAGCGGGTACCGCTCCGCGTCGGGATGGCGGAAGCCGTAGGACCCGTGGAAATGCCACATGTGCCACAGATTCGCGCCGAGCGCCTGCGCCATGCGAATGCCGTCGCCGGTGTTGCCCCGGTTGGCGGCGCTGAAGACCGGCGTCATCTGCCAGTACTGGCGCTGCATCTCGACATTGCCCTCGAATCCGCCGCAGGCGAGGATGACGCCGCGGCGGCTGCGGATACGCCGGCGCTCGCCTGACGGCGTCTCGATCTCCGCTCCCACGACCTCGCCGCCGGGCTTTGCGATCAGGCCGCGGACGGGCGTTTCCAGCCGCACGTCGATGCCGCGCCGCTCAATGTTCTTCTGCAGCATGTAGAACACCATCGGACCGCCGGGACGGCCGCGCACCTGCGGAAAATGCTGGGCGGCGTCGAAATTCGGAATCGAGGTGATCTGGGTATAGTAAAAGGAATCCTCGCCCGGCAGCGGATAGTTGCCGCCGCGCTCGCGGATCATGAACTCGGCGCCGGTGACCTCCGCCAGTCCGCGCACGTAGCCCTCCAGCTCCTGCATCCCGTCAGCCAGCGCGCGCAGCACCGGATCCGGCGTCCGCCCCGCATTGGTGGTCTTCAGGTAAGCGAATGCCCCGTCCGGGTTGCGGGTCGAACAGACGGCGCCATGGCTGCAGATCGAAATGCCGCCGGGATCGCGCATCTTCTCGACCAGCAGCACCCGTGCACCGGCATCGGCGGCCGAGATCGCGGAGACGGCGCCGGCGAAACCGTAGCCGGCGACGATAACGTCGAATTCCTCGTCGAAGGCGATGCTTTCGTCCCAGGGGATCGTCAGGGTACTCACGGGCGCGGCCTCCCATTCGTGCGCGGATGGAGGACTATAGGCTGCGCCGCGAACCGCCCGCAATGGCGCCCCCCTGACGCAATGGCGGTGTTCCGCCATGGCTGGCGTCAAGGCCCCCGTTCACCGGTTCGCTCGCGCTGTCGGGACGCAAACAGCGGCGCCAGGCAAGGGCGACGGCATACCCCGGCTGCACCCTCTTTTTTCGTCGAAACGCTTTTGAAACCGAATGTAAAACTGTAACCTCCTCTTATAACAACCGAACGATTGCACCCCGATGGAGGAAAGAATGTTCTACAGGAAGGCTCTTGCGGCATTTTCAGGCGTTGCGGCCCTTGCCGTCGCCGCCCCCGCGTCGGCCGACGAGGCGGCCTTTTTTGCCGGCAAGACCGTGACCGTGATGGTTCCGTCCAGCCTCGGCGCCACGCTCGGACTGTACGGCCGGCTGGTCGTCGACTACATGGGCAAGCACATTCCCGGCAACCCCGGTGTCATCATCGAGTCCCGGCCCGGCGCCGGCGGCTCGGTGGGCGCAGCCTACGCGTACAACATTGCGCCGAAGGACGGCACGTTCATCGCCGAGGTGCTGGCCCCGTCGGTGACGCTGCCGATGCTGCGCGAGATGAAGTTCGACGGCTCCAAGTTCCAGTGGATCGGCTCGCTGGTGCCGCGCCCGGCGGTGGTGTCGGTCTGGGTGGAGAAGACGCCGGCGAAGACGCTGGAAGAAGCCAAGACCAAGGAGGTCATCGTCGGCTCCTCCGGCAAGGGCTCCGAAACCTTCCTGATCCCGACCCTGATGAACAAGGCGCTGGGCACCAAGTTCAAGGTCGTCCTCGGCTACAAGGGCGGCGCCGAGATCAACCAGGCGATGGAGCAGGGAGAGGTCCACGGCCGCATGCAGTACTGGTCCGGCTGGACCGCCGGCAAGCCCGACTGGCTGCGCGACAAGAAGATCAGCCATTTCGTGCAGTACGGCCCGAAGATTCCCGAGCTGCCCGACGTCCCCTCCCTGAAGGACCTGGTGTCCGGGACCAAGGAAAAGCAGATGATCACCTTCCTCGAGACCGCCAACAAGATCGGCATGGGGTTCTGGGTGCCGCCGGGCGTGCCGAAGGCGCGCGTCGATACGCTGCGGCAGGCGTTCGAGAAGATGATGGCGAGCGAAGAGTTCAAGGCAGCCGCCGCCAAGCGCCGTGCCCCAGTGGAGTTGGTCAAGGGCGACGAGCTGCAGAAGATCGCCGACGAAGCCTACGCGACGCCGCCTGCGGTGGTCAGCGAGCTCAAGGGCATCCTGGGCTTCAATTAAGCGGCCGGGACGAACCGGATCCGGAAAAGGCGCCCCGGCGGGGCGCCTTTTTCTTTCTAGCCCTGCCAGCCTTCCCAGAGCCTGACCACGAATACGGACAGCACGCCCGCGACCGGCGGGACGATCAGGCTGGCCGCGAGCCGCAGCGAAACGAAGTAGCGTCCCATGACCGGCAGCTCCATCGCCAGCGTCCGGTGGATCGCGAACACGTTCCAGGCGGCGACCAGGGACACCATCTGCGGGATTCCCGCCCCCGACTTGAGCAGCACCGCCACCAGCGGAAAGAAGATCACCGGCGGCACCGGAAGGCACCAGCCCGCCACCATGGCGAGCATGATACCGGAAGCGCCGGCGGAGGCCCCCAGCCAGCGCGCTACCATGTCGCCGGGAATCATCGGCCCCACGAACCCCGCCGCGATCAGCGCCATCGGAACCACCCCGACGAAAATCCGCCCGCTCTTCAGCGCGGAGCGGAACACCCGTCCCAGCCGCTCGTCGCCGCGCAGCCAGGCGCGGCCGAGGATGACCAGCAACGCGGCCCACATGAGGCCCCCGACCACATACATCAGCCGTCTCCCCCGACCGGCGGCCGCCAGATGCGCGCAAGCCAGCGGGCGATGAGTCCGACGAGAACCGGCAGGAAAAAGCATGTCACGAAGCGCACGGCCGGCAGCTCGATGCCGGTGAACGGAATCTCGAACACGAGCATGCGAAACACCGACAGCAGCGACCAGGCGGTGACGTAGGCGACCAGTGCGCCGTAATCCGCCCCTGCCCGCAGCAGGGCCAGCACCAGGGGAAAGGCAACGAAGGGCCCGCCAGGGGTAAACATGCCCGCCAGCGTCGCCAGCACGAGCCCGCGCAGCCCTGACCGCGCACCGATCCAGCGCTCGACGAGGCCGTGCGGCATCATCACCTCGACCACGGCCGACATCAGCAGGACGGCGGGCACGAACACGGCGAGCACGAAGAACAAATTCAGGTCGTCATGCAGCGCGGCGGCGACCGCATCCCCGCCCTGGAGGTGGTACAGGAGCGCGCCTGCCGCGGCCGCGGCGGCCGTGACGCCAACGAAGATGCGGTCGGCGACGATGCCGACCGCAGCGGACAGGATCTTATGCATTAACGGGAAATGCGGAAGTGAAACGGGCGGGGATGGAAGACCATCCCCGCCCGCGATGCGACCTCAGAAGAGGTTGATGTCGTTCATCGTCCTGAGCACCGGGAACATGTCGCCCACGACGCTCTGCGGCCACGGGATGATCAGGATCTTGTGGAACAGGAAGTAGCAGAAGCCCCACATGACCACCGCGATGATCAGCGTCATCTTCCACGTCTCCCTGCCCCAGAACCGCATCCAGCCGACAAGGAACAGGAACATCGCCGGCAGCAGCCCCACGACGGCGGCCGAGCCGAAGAAGAACAGCAGCCACGCGAAGTAGATCACCGCGCGCTTGAAGATCGCGGCGGGCGACATGTCGCCGAAATCCACCACGATGTCGAAGTGGGCATCGGATTGATCCGCCGACTGGGCCGCGGTGCGGCCAGAGCCGTCCCGCATCGCCGCCTTGCGCACCCCCCGCGTGTAGAACAGGCAGAGGAACAGGTAAAGCGTCAGGAAAATCATGGCCGTCCATCCCACGACCTGCGGCACCAGCCGCGCTCCGAACTCCCACCCGGAGGAGATCACCAGCGACGCCGTGAACAGCCCCATGACGACCAGCGTGAAGAAGAAGTCCGGGTTGATGCCCGACGGCTTGAAGCCCCAGGCGCCCGCCTCGCGCACGTTCCCCGCCTTCCTGTTCTCCCGGTACTGGCGGATTGCGGGCATGGCGATGCCCCAGATCGTGATCAGGAACACGACGATAACGACCGGGCGCTCCCAGATCCACGTCGCGCCGTACCGTTCGACGGAGATGAACATGTAGCGTTCCACCAGCCCCCCGAGCACGAAGCCGAGGATCAGCGGCGGGCGCGGCCAGCGCAGCCGCTTCATCACGAAGCCGATGAAGCCGAAGATCAGCAGGGCATAGATGTCGCCCCATTGCCGCGAGCCCTGGAACGCGCCGACGAAGGTGATAGCCAGCACCGTCGGCGCCAGGATGCTGATGCGGACGACCGCGATCTTGGCGAGGAACCCGGCAAAGGAGAAGCAGATGCCGGCGCCGAAGATGTTGGCGAAGGCAACCGACCACACCATCGTGTAGGTCACGTCGAGCCGCTTGGTCACCATGTCCGGCCCGGGCACCAGCCCGTGGATCAGGAACGCGCCGAGGATCAGCGCCATCGACGCCGATCCGGGCACGCCGAAGGCGATGGTCGGCACCAGCGCGCCGCCTTCCTTGGCGTTGTTCGAGGATTCGGACGCGATCACGCCGCGCACGTCGCCCTTGCCGAAGGTCTCCGCCGCGCCTTTTTCCGTCCGCGCGGCATGGCCGTAGGCGATCCAGTCGATCACCGACGCGCCGATGCCAGGCACAGATCCCAGTCCGGCCCCGATGGTGGCGCAGCGCAGCACCAGGAACCAGTTGCTGAGCACGTCCTTCGCGCCCCGCAACTGGCCCTTGCGGATATCCATCTTCTCGCCTTCATGCCCGGCTGCGACCGACTTGTTCTGGATCGCGAGGTCGGCCAGTTCAGGGATGGCGAACAGCCCGAGGGCGAGCGGCACCACCGGCAGCCCGTCCCAGAGATAGAGAGAGTCGAAGGTCCATCGCAGCGTGCCGGTCTGCGGATCGTCGCCCGCCGTGGCGACCATCAGCCCGATACAGGCGCCGGCGAGTCCCTTGAGCGGCGAGCCGCCCGACAGCACCGCGGCCAGCGACAGGCCGAACACGCAGAACGACAGCAGCTCCGGCGAGCCGATATGCAGCATCACCGGCCGCAGGATCGGGATGCTGATGCCGAGCAGCAGCGCGCCCCACAGACCGCCGACCACCGATGCCGTGAACGCTGCGCCGAAGGCCCGTCCCGCCTCGCCCTTGCGGGCCATCGGGTACCCGTCGAGAATGGTCGCCGCCGAGCCGACGGTTCCGGGCACCCCGAACATCACCGCCGGGATCGTATCCGACGTCACCGTCACTGACTGGAGCCCCATCAGGAAGGCCAGCGCGGTGTACGGATTCATGTCGAAGGTGAACGGCAGCAGCAGCGACAGCCCGACGAGGCCGCCCAGCCCGGGAATCACGCCCAGGACCAGGCCGATGACGACGCCGAAGAGCAAGAACATGATCCGCGTGGGATCCATCATGATCCCAAGCGCCGAGATCGCTTCGTTTAATAAGGAAATTTCTCCCATGACCCTATCCCGATTCTCCTAAAAATGAATTCGGACCGATCCCATATGACACTGTTTACTCAGCCAACCGATTGATCGTCGTTCTCACGGCTCATCGGACCGCAAGTCAAAGCTTGCGTCCGCTGGCATTGTTAGTGCTGTGATCCGGGCCCTGCTCCCATGCAGTTGGCTTCAGTCCGAGTTCGTTGACTGGCGGGCTCGTTGACGCGGCCCTACGCAACCGGATGGGATAACATCACCGGGCCCGAGTCAAGGTGCAAACGGAAATCTCTCGGGCATTTCACTGAATGTCGTGCGGCTCGGTAAGTCGAAACGCCGCCCAGCGCACGTCATTCCAGCAGAAATCCGAACCTGTCGCGTGCAATACGGGCCGATTCTGCACTTGCCTTTGTCGCCGGCGAAAAGCGATCCCGCCAATGCCACGGGCGGCAGGCATCAATGATCATTCGCGAATTGGTGAGATTGCCCTTCGCTCTGTCCTCGGGCGTGACGCGCGGATCGGCGGGCGACGTCCAGGTGTTGCGGATGAAGTCGATATCGGTCATCGGGTCGGCGCGCGTCAGCGCCGCCCAGATCAGCTCGTCCAGGACGGTGACGTCGATGTCGTCGTCGGTGACAATCACCCATTTGCCGCCATAGGCGCCGTTGTGGCACTGGCAGGCGATCTGCCCCGCCTGGGTCGAATGGCCGGGATAGCGCTGGGTGATGGAGATTCCGATCAGCATGCGCGAGCCGCCGCATTCATGCGCCCATACCGCACGCACGTCCGGCACGCCGGCCTGCTCGATGTTCTTCTTCAGCAGGGCCGACCGCGTGACCGCGCGATAGCGCGAATACTCGTCCGGCAGGCTCTGCGGCGAGAAGCCGAGGATGATCGGATCGTTGCGGTGATAGATCGCCTTGACCTCGCATTTCGGCCGTATGCGCCCCGCCTCCGTGTAGGTGCCGGTCCAGTCGCCGAACGGTCCCTCCGGCACCAGGTCGTCGAGCTCGACGAAGCCCTCGAGCACGATCTCGGCATTGGCCGGGAACGGCAGCCCGGTCACCCTGCCGCGCACGACCTCGATGGGCTTGCCGCGCATGCCGCCGACCACGTCGTACTCGCACACGCCTTCCTGCACCTCGCCGCCGCCCATGAAGAACGTCATCGGGTCGCCGCCGACGACCATGACCACCGGCATCCGTTCGCCGCGCTTCACGTATTTCTCGTAATGGATGCGGCCGTGCTTGCCGGGGCCGGTGTTGAAGGTCACGTGCCGCCGGTCGTGCAGCATGATCCGGTAGGTGCCGAGATTGATCCAGCCGTCGTCCGGGTCCCGGCTGACGTTGTAGCTGCCGGTGCCGATATAACGGCCGCCGTCGCCTTCATGCCAGACCGGGGTGGGAAAGATATCCAGGTCGACCTCGTCGTCCATGTAGACGTTCTCGAAGATCGGGCCGGTCTCCACCTCCACCGGCGGAATCAGCCGGTCCGCCTCTTCCGAATAGGCTTCGGCATAGGCGGCGCTCAGCTCCACCTTGTCGAGTTCCGGCGGGAATCCCAGCGTCATGTTGCGGCGCTTTCCCGCAAAGAGATTCGACAGCACGCGAAACCCGGACCTGATGCCGGGCACGTCCTCGAACAGCAGCGCCGGGCCGGCGTCGGCGTGGCTGACCAGCTCCGACGCCATGCCGATCTCCTCCTGCCACGACGCGCCCTTCACGCGGCGCAGTTCGCCCAGCCGCTCCGCTTCCGCGATCCATTCCCGCAGGTCTTCATAGGGAAGACGCTGCGCGATATTCTTCAACCTCGTGGCCATGTCTCCAACTTCTCCTCTCAGCCGCCGGGACCGAACGTCTCGCCTGCCCCCGCGGCCAGCGCGCGCTCGTAGATGACCTTGCCGAAGGCGACGTCCTCCAGCGCGATTCCCAGCGACTTGAATACCAGAATCTCGTCGTCCGATTGCCGGCCCGGCGCACGTCCGGCGACGATGTCGCCCAGTTCGGCGACATCCTCCCAAGCGATCCCGCCGGCATCCGCCAGATCGATCAGTTCGCGCGCCTCCATGCGCGCCTGCGACCGCTGGTCGGTGACGACCCGGTCGGCCCGCAGTACCGCTTCATCGTCCAGTTCGCGGCGCGCATAGGCGTTCGCGCCGGTTGCCGCGACGAAGGCGCCCGGCGCCAGCCAGTCGCCCAGGATCACCGGCTCCGCCGAGGTGGTCATGGCGATGGCGATGTCGGCGCCGCGGACGCAGCTTTCCGCATCCGGCGACGCAACGACCGGAATGCCCAGCGTCTCCGCCATCTCGGCGGCGAAGGCGTCGCGAGTGGCCGGCGTGCGGCTGAAGACGCGGGCCTCGCGGATTGCGTGCGTGGCGCAGACGGCCGTCAGCTGCGTTCGCCCCTGCCGTCCGGCGCCGACGAGCCCCACCGTCCGCGCGTCCGCGCGGGCCAGCCTGCGGGCGGCGATCCCGGTGGCCGCGCCGGTCCGCAGCGCGCCCAGCGTCTGCGCCTCGATCAGCGCGAGCAGCCGCCGCTCCCCGATGGAGAACAGGGTGAAGAGCTGGCAGCCGCGGAAATACGCCTTGTGGCCGAACACGTCCTCGGCCGGCAGCGCCGCCGCCATCATGTTCATGCTGCGCACCGGCAGCTTCATGCGCTGCCGCGGCACGTTCGCCGTGCCGTCGGCCTCCCAGTGCGCGAATGCGCCTTCCAGCGCCGCGAGAGCATCCTCCATGCCGACCAGGCGGCGGACCTCCGCGTCAGTGATATAGAGTGCCATGACCGAACGGAGGCGGGCCCGCGCGCGGCGCGCGGGGGCCCGCCTCCCGCCCTACTTCTTGATGCCCAGCGCGGTGCGGGCGATGTCGAACAGCCGTTCCGGCGCGGCCATGATGGCCTCGACCGTCTCCTGCTGCTTCTGCCAGGTCACCGGATCGCGGTCCATCTTGCGCTGCTTCATCTCCTCGATCGCCTTCGGGTCGTTGAACGACTTGAGGAAGGCCTCGCGCAGCGCCGCCACACGGTCGGCCGGCACGCCGGGAGGCGCCAGCCAGGCGCGGCCGAGAATCCCGCCGGAGAAGAACATCTTCAGCACCGTCTTCGCGTCCGGATCGTCCGTCATCTCGATCATGGTCGGAATATCGGGATGCTGGGGCAGCCGCTCGAGATCGGCCGCGGCGATGTGGACGACCTTGTTCTCGGTCAGCCAGTGCGGGCGGATGGAGACGATGGATGCGTAGACGCCGGCGCGGCACGCGACCTCGCCCTGGTCGACGGCGGCGTCCACGGCATTCATGCCGCGGTAGCCGGTGATCACCTTGAACTTCGTGCCGAGGAAATGATTGGCCAGCATCGGGATCATGAAGGTCTGCGAGCCCTTGCCGGAGGAGCCGCAGATGATCTCCTTCTTCTTTGCGTCCTCGATCGACTTGACCCCCGTCGTGGTCAGGACGCTGACCATCGAGCGTGTCCAGTCGGCGCCGCCGAGGTAATGGAACTTCGACGGATCGTACTTCACCCCCGTCGCGCGCACCCGGGCGGCCAGCGGGGTGTCGGACAGCAGGATACCGATATGGCTGCCGTCCTGCGGCGCCGCGGTGGCGAGGAAGTTTGCCCCCTTGGTCCCGCCGGCCCCGCCCATGTTCTGGATGATGAAGTTGGGATTGCCGGGCATGTACTTCTTCCAGTACGGCGCCAGCAGCAGCGAATAATTCGAATGGTTTCCGCCCGGCCCGGCGGCAACGATGATGGTGACGGTCTTGCCCTTGTAGAAATCGGCGACCGCGTCGGCGGCGGCGGGCTGGATCGAAAGCCCGGCGACGAGCGCGGCTGCGCCCGCCGTCAGGACTCCTGGAAATCGCGGCATGATATTATCCCCTGTTGAGTTGCTGGGTTCTGGTTTGATGGCAGTGACTCTATCCCAGCGCACGGCCCCTGCCTAGACGGGCAGCGCGGGACAGAACGAGAAACGGCGGCCGCTGGCCGCCGTTTTGCGCCGGTTCCGGCCGCCGTCAGGCCGCCGCCGTTTCCGCGTAGGGCTTCCAGCCCGGGTAGGTTTCCGACACGTCGAGCTTGAACAGCTTGATCGCGTTCTCTCCGAGGATCTGGCGCTTGGCCTTCTCGGACAGGAACGGCAG
>WHUE01000005.1:16788-25525 GCA_009377375.1 Alphaproteobacteria bacterium
AGATCGTGCTCGGCAGATCCATGTCCCAGTGCGGGTAGTCGGACGCATACAGAAGCTGCGTCTCCGCGTTGATCATCTTGAACGTGGTCTCGAGGATCGACAGATCGTCCGGGATCTCCATCGGCTGCGACGAGTAGAACATGTCGCGCATGTAGTCGCTCGGCATCTTCTTCAGCAGCGGCGCTTCCGACGAGCGCATCTTGTACTCGTTGTCGAGGCGCTGCATCAGCCACGGCACCCAGGCGAGGCCGGATTCGATCCACATCACCGGCAGGTTCGGAAACCGCTCGCACATGCCGTTGATGACCCAGTTGGTCAGGTGCACCACGTTGTACCAGACGAAGCCCAGCGCATGGACCGAGATGAACCGGTTGGTGTTCTTGAGCAGCGGGTCGCTCCAGTTGAACCCGCCGTGGAACGCCAGCGGCAGGTTCCGTTCCTCCACCGCGCGGTAGATCTTCATGTAGTCGTTCGCATGCACCGGCTTCTCGCGCACCGAGGTGACCATGAAGCCGATCACGCCGGGCTTGTCGGCGAAATCCTCGACGATCTGGTAGGCCGCCTCGTGGTCGTTCATCGGCAGGTACAGCATGGAGCCGATGCGGTTGGAGCCGGGCAGCACCTCCTCCACCAGCCAGCGGTTATAGGCCCGCGCCATGTTGACCTCGATCTCCGGCAACGGATGCACGCCGAGGCCCAGCATCGGGGTCGGGAACATGCAGCTGTAATCGACGCCCATCGCGTCCATCCAGCGATGGGTCAGGTGCACGTCGCGGTGCTTTCCGTCCTTCGGCGTCTCCTCGATCCGGCGCAGCGGATAGCGGGTCACGCGCCCGCCCATGTCCTGGAAGCCGATGCGGCCGCCGGTCAGCCCGTAACGCCCGCCCTCTGCGAGCTGCTGGAGGACCGGATCGGTGATGTACTTGTTGATCTCCTTCGTCGAATCCGTCTCGTAGTGATGGGCGTCGACGTCGATGATCGGGAACTTGTCGTATCCGCGCGCGTCGCGCTGGCGCGCCGCGTTCTGCAGCAGCGTCGTGGTGTTGAAGCTGTCGACGCTGAGCTTGTAGTAATTGTCGCTACTTGGCAGTTCCATGTGCTTTTTTCTCCTCCGTGCGCCGTCTCCGGGCGGCGCGGCCTGTATTGCTGGAATAACCATACAACGGCAAGGGCGGCTCGATCCAACCCAATCGCAGGATTTTTTGCGCTCCCCTGCCTGCGGTGCTACGCTCGGAGGCACCGCGCAACAGAGGGAGCCTCTCATGCACAAGGTCCATATCGCCCCCGAATACGTCGAACGCGTCGTCCGCCGCGGCGGCGCCGAACACAGCGTCACCGCGCTCGACGGACCGCGCACCGCCCTCGTGGTGGTGGACATGCAGAATTACTTCATGGGTGAGGGCCAGCCCTCCGAATGCCCCGTCGCCCGCGACATCGTCCCCAACGTCAACAGCCTGGCTGCGGCAACACGTCGCGCCGGCGGGCTGGTGGTCTGGATCCAGACCCGCTCGGGGCCGGAATCGCTGACCTTCTGGTCCGCCTATTACGACCGCATGACTCCCGAAGGCGCCGACCGGCGCGTGAAGGGCATGGCACCGGACGGGGACGGCTACCCGCTCTGGCCCGACCTGGAGGTACGCGACGAGGACGAAATTGTCATCAAGACGCGCTACTCGGCGCTGGTGCCGGGCTCGAGCAACCTGAACGAGGTGCTCCAGGCGCGGGGAATCGACACCGTGCTCATCACCGGGGTCTCGACCTGCACCTGTTGCGAATCCACCGCCCGCGACGCGATGATGATGAACTACCGCACGCTGATGGTTTCCGACGGCTGCGCCGCGCCGGACGATTACCTGCACAACGCGACGCTGACCAACTTCTACCTCCAGTTCGGCGACGTTCAGACCACCGGGGAACTGATCGCGCTGCTCGAGGCCGGCACGGCCAGGGGAGCGGCGGCGGCGGAATAGGCGCGGGAGTTCACCTGAACTCTTAAGAACCTTTCCAGAAACGTTCCACGTGGAACGTTTTTCCGTCCCCCGGGGACAGACCGCGTCCGCCGCAGAACGCCCTTGATCGCCCGCGTCCTTTGCGCGACCCTTCCGGCCGGTCATACGTACACGAACAATAGCGGTGGAGAGAGCGATGGCGGGCAAGCTGGTCGTCCGGAATGTCGGGCTGATGCTGTCGGGGGCGCTGGAGGCGCCGATCCTGGAGGCGGACGCGCTGATCGCCGAGGACGGAAAGATCGCGGCCTTCGGCAGGGAGAAGGACCTGAACACCGCCGGCGCCGACCTGATGATCGACGCGAAGGGCACGGCGCTCTGCCCCGGCCTGATCGACAGCCACGTCCACCCCGTCGCCGGCGACTGGACGCCGCGCCAGAGCCAGATGAACTGGATCGACAGCTCGATGCATGGCGGGGTCACCACCATGATCTCCGCTGGCGAGGCGCATTTCCCGGGCCGCCCGAAGGATCCCGTCGGCGTCGTCGCCCTGGCCATCGCGGTGCAGCGGTCCTTCTCCGCCTGGCCCGGCAAGGTCAAGATGCATGCCGGCGCGCCGATCCTCGAGAAGGGCATGGAGGAAGAGCATTTCAAATACATGGCCGAGGCCGGGGTGAAGCTGCTGGGCGAGGTCGGGCTCGGCGGGGTGAAGGCCGGTGACGAGGCCAAGCGGATGGTCGGCTGGGCCCGCAAATACGGCATCCAGAGCACCATCCATACCGGCGGCCCCTCGATCCCCGGCTCCGGTCTGATCGACAAGGACGTGGTGCTGGAAGCCGGCGCCGACGTGATCGGCCATATCAACGGCGGGCACACTGCCCTGCCCTTGAGCCAGATCCGCTGCCTGTGCGAGGAGTGCAAGGCGGCGATCGAGATCGTCCATAACGGCAATCCGAAGGCCGCCGTCTTCGCGCTGCGCACGGCGAAGGAGCTGGGCCAGCTCGAACGCGTCATCCTCGGCACGGACGGGCCGGCGGGATCGGGGGTGCAGCCGCTCGGCATCGTCCGCATGGTCTCGTTCCTCGCCGCGATGGGCGACCTCGCCCCCGAGCTCGCCTTCTGCCTGGCGACCGGCAACACCGCGCGGATGCGCGACCTCGATTGCGGGCTGATTGAGGAAGGCCGCGCCGCCGATTTCGTCTTCCTCGACACGCCGCAGCATTCGGCCGGAAAGACGATGCTGGAGGCCGTGGCCCTCGGCGACATTCCCGGCGTCGGCATGGTGGTGATCGACGGCGAGGTCGCCTGCGGGCGCAGCCGCAACACCCCGCCGGCGGAGAAGGTGCCCGAGCTGGTGTCCTGACCGCCCCGCCCTTGCGCGAAGCGGCGCATGTGGTAGACCGGACCCCGCACAGCCAACCGACAGGAGAGCCCCCGTGCCGGACGACCATGTGATGGAGCCCCTGAAATTCGGCATCGGCCAGCCGGTCACGCGGTCCGAGGACCCCCGGCTGCTGACCGGTGGCGGATGCTATACCGACGACACCAGCGTCGCAGGCCAGCTCTACGCCCGCTTCGTCCGCGCCCAGATGGCGCATGGCGCGATCCGTTCCATCGACACCGCCGCCGCCGCCGCGATGCCCGGCGTGGTCGCGGTGTATACCGGCAAGGACCTCGACGACGACGGGCTCGGCACGGTTCCTTCCGCCCTGCCGCTGAAGAACCGCGACGGCAGCAGCTATTTCGTGCCGCCCCGGCCGGGCCTCGCGCTCGACCGCGTGCGCCACGTGGGCGACCCGATCGCGGTGGTGGTCGCCGAGACCGCGGCGCAGGCCGAGGACGCCGCGGAGGCGGTCCTGGTCGATATCGATTCCCTCCCCGCGCTGACCGACATGACCCATGCGCGAGACGCCGGCGCGCCCAGGATCTGGGACGGGGCGCCGGACAATATCTCGCTCGACTTCTACATGGGCGACGAGGCGGCCTGCGACGCCGCCTTCACCGCCGCCGCGCATGTCTCGCGCATCCGCATCGACAACACCCGCATGGTGGTCAACGCCATGGAGCCGCGCGCGGTGCTAGGCGAGTACGATCCGGCGACGGAGCGCTTCACCGTCCACATGCCGTCGCAGGGAGTCACCGGCGTACGCGCCACCCTAGCCCGCGCGATCTTCAAGGTGCCGGCGGAAAAGATGCGCGTGATCTCCAACGACGTCGGCGGCTCGTTCGGCATGAAGGGCGGCATGTTCTGCGAGCCCATCTGCGTGCTTTACGCGGCACGCAGGCTCGGCCGGCCGGTGAAGTGGACCGCGAGCCGGTCGGAAAGCTTCGTCTCCGACCATCAGGGCCGCGCCAGCGTCATCGATGCGGAGCTGGCGCTGGACGCGGAGGGGCATTTCACCGGGCTGCGCGTGCGCGGCGTCGGCGATCTCGGCGCCTACGTCATGCCGATGGGACCGATCTCGCCCACCCGCGTCATCGCCGCCAACATCATCAGCGTCTACCGGACCCCCGCGCTGTCCTACAGCGTGCAGATGGCCTTCACCAACACCGTCCCGACCGGCCCCTATCGCGGCGCGGGGCGGCCGGAATCCAAATACATCCTGGAACGGCTGATCGACCGGGCGGCGCACGAGACGGGCATCGACCGCATCGAGATCCGCCGCCGCAACCTGATCCCGCCCGACGCCTTCCCGTGGAAGGCGCCGAACGGGCAGGTCTACGATTCCGGCGAGTTCGAGGCGATCATGGACGCCGCGCTGGAAAGGGCGGACTGGGCGGGGTTCGAGTCCCGCCGCGCGGAGGCGGCGGCGCGCGGGAGGCTGCGCGGCATCGGCGTCTCCTGCTACCTGGAGAACACGGCGCCGGCGAGCGAGTTGGCCGATATCCGCTTCGGCGAGGACGGCACGGTGACGCTGATCACCGGCACCCACGACCTCGGCACCGGCCACCGCACGCCCTTCGCCCAGATCATCGTGGAGAAGCTCGGCGTGCCGTATGAGGCGATCCGGCTGGTGCAGAACGATTCCGACATGATGAGCGCCGGCGCGTCCGGCTCCGGCGGCTCCAAGTCGCTGCTCGGCACCGGCAGCGCCATCGTCGACGCCAGCGCGCTGATCGTCGAGAACGGCCGCAAGGCCGCCGCGCATATCCTCGAAGCCGCCGAGGAGGACATCGAGTTCGCCGCCGGCGCCTTCACCGTCGCCGGCACCGACCGCGCCATCGGCATCATGGAGCTGGCGAGGACCCTGCGCGAGCGCGACGAGCTGCCCGAAGGCGTGCCCCGCGCGCTCGACGCGAGGGCGGTGCACGAGGCCAGTCCCTCGACCTTCCCCAACGGCTGCCATGTCTGCGAGGTGGAGATCGACCCCGACACCGGCGTGACCGAAATCCTGCGCTACACCGTGGTCGACGATTTCGGCGTCGTCATCAACCCGTTCGTGGTCGAGGGGCAGGTGCATGGCGGCATCGTCCAGGGCATCGGCCAGATCCTGACCGAGAACACCGTCTACGACGGCGACGGCCAGCTCATCACCGGCAGCTACATGGATTACGGCATGCCGCGCGCCGACGACGTGCCGAGCTTCGACTTCACCACCCGCAACGTGCCCTGCGTCACCAACCCGCTCGGCATCAAGGGCTGCGGCGAGGCCGGCAACGGCGGGTCCATGCCCGCCGTGATGAACGCCATCGTCGACGCGCTGGCCGTGCGCGGCATCGCCGACATGGACGCGCCGGCAACGCCCAACCGGGTGTGGAAGGCGCTGAGGGACGCGGAAGGAAACTAGGCGGAACTTTTCCGGGCGCCGCACGTTGGCATGTCCAGAGCGTTACATCAGGCGGTGGACAGATGAGGCTCCGTTGGGTTCTCGCGGCGGTAACGGCACTGGTGGTGGCGGGCGTCCTGCTGGCGCCCCGCATCCGGGAGCGGCTGTCGCACCGGGGCGGCGAACCGCAGGACGGCGGCCGGCGGCACAGCCTGGGCCAGGCGGGAGAGGCGGAGCGCTATTACGGCGCCGACGGGCCGCCGGTCCGGCCGAGCGACTGGGACCGGGTGGACGAAGCGTCCGACCAGTCGTTCCCGGCCAGCGACCCGCCGTCCTATTCCCCGCGGCGGGTGGGGTCCTAGGACCACCTCGCACAGCCCTTCCCGCCCCGCCGGTCACGGGGCACAATGGCGGCTCCAGTCATCAATCATAAGGACAGGGAGCCCGCCATGTTCTACGAGCCGCGCAACGACGATCACGGCCTGCCCTACAACCCGTTCAAGGCCTGCGTGGTGCCGCGCCCCATCGGCTGGATCACGACGCTGGGCCATGACGGGGTGGTGAACCTGGCGCCGTTCTCGATCTCCAACCAGCTCTCCTACGACCCGCCCTTCGTGTTCTTCTCCGGCTCCGGCGCGATGGAGGAGGCAGGGGCCGCGCCCCGGCGCAAGGACAGCGTGGTGAACGCCGAGAACACCGGCGAGTTCGTCTACAACATGGCGACCTACGCGCTGCGCGAGAAGGTCAACCTGTCCTCGCTCCACGTGCCGCCGGAGGTGGACGAGCTGGCGCTGTGCGGGCTCACCCCCGCGCCGTCGCGGCTGGTGAAGCCGCCGCGCGTGGCGGAGTCCCCGGTGAACATGGAGTGCCGCTATCACTGTACGCTCACCCTGCCATCGAATTCCGCCGGCGGGGTGCATCACGTGGTGGTCGGCGAGGTGATCGGGCTGCACATCAACGACGAGGCGATCACCGACGGCCGCGTCGACTGGCTCAAGATCCAGCCCCTCGCCCGGATGGGCTACATGGACTACACCTTCGTCAACCACGTCTTCACGATGCCCGGCCCCAAGGGCGAGGAGTACCGCCCCGGCCAGGTCGGCGAGACCGCCGACGCCGTGAAGTCCGGCCGCGCGAAGGCGCCGACGCCGGTGGGGGAATAGGATCGCGCCGTCTCCCTCTCCGCCCCCAAGGGCTCGAGAGGATACAAGAAAGGGCGGGCCCGGAGGCCCGCCCCTGATCGTCGTCCGGTTGCCCGAAGCTACTTCTTCGCCTTCATTGCGTCGGCGAGGATCGTCATGTCGATGAAACGCGACGGGTCGGCGATCTTCTTCTTCGGCGTCCCGTACTGCTCGCGCAGCGCGATGACCTGCTTCAGACCTTCCTCGTTGATCTTGCCGTCCAGCGTCAGCCCACCGGGCTTGCCCTGCGTCACGCGCGCCACCGTGGAGAGCGCGGCCTTGTCGGACATGCCCTTGATGCGCGTCTGCAGGCTCTTGGCCGCGGCGGCGTGGTTCTTCTTGTCGGCGGCCCAATGCAGGGCCTCCATGTTGGCCCGCACGAAAGCGACGGCCGTGTTGCGGTTCTTCTGCAGCCAGTCCCGCTGGGCGCCGAGGCTGGAGCCCTGGTAGACGCCGAGGGCCTTCTGGCTGTCCGCCATGCGCTTGAAGCCCTTGGCCTGCGCCTGCGTCGCATAGGCGCCGCTGATGACGGCCGCCTTGACCGAGCCGTCCTGCATCGCGGCCCAGCGCTTGGTGGTGCCGCCGACGGCGACGATCTTGTAGTCGCTCATCTTCAGGCCGTTCTTTTCCAGAATCTTGTAGAGAACGAAGGCGAAGGCCGTGTTCGGCGCGTCCACCCCCACCGCCTGGCCCTTCAGGTCCGCCAGGGTCTTGATGTCCGGGCTGACGATGATCGGCAGGTTCTGGGTCGTGGCGCCCATGAACACCACCAGATCGGACTTGTTCCTGGTCTTGTGCTTGGTCTGGCCCTCGTTATAGGCGATGAAATTATCGAAGGCGGATGAGGCGATGTCGTACTTGCCGTCGATCAGGTTGGTCATCATGTAGGTAGAGTTCGGCGTCGGCTTGATGCTGACGTCGAGCCCGTGCTTCTTGAAGATGCCCTGGTCTTCCGCCACGTAGCTTGCCAGCGCCGAGGCGCTCTGGAAGATGATCAGGCGGACCTTCTCGGCCGCCGACGCCTGAGTGGCGCAGGCGAGCAGGACGACGGACGCACAGGTCGCGCGCAGAAGTGTCGATTTCATCGGATACCTCCCGTAAGGATACGCCGCTCCCCGTCCGGGCCGCCCGTTTTTCCGGTCGTGTCCATGACGCGCGGCGCCAACAGAGTTTGGGCCCAATACCGCCCTCGCGGCAACGCCAAAAACAACGGCGGCGGACCCGGGGCCCGCCGCCGCGCATCACGGACGGGAAGGCCTCTTCAGCGCAGCCCGTCCTTGCCTTCCGCCTGTTCGTGAGTCAGCCCGCCGACGCGGGGGAACGGGCGACCCGAGTCGGTGACGGCGACGGCGACCAGAATCTCGTTCGCGCGCGGCGCGTCGGGAAGCCCGACCTCCATCCCGTCGAAATGGCTGCGCACATAGGCCGCGTCCTTGTGGCCGAGCGGCACGTCGATGCGCGCGCCCTGCCCGCCCAGCTTCTTGACCGATGGCACCAGCGCCGCCCCCTTCTCCACCGCCGCGCGCAGCGGCGCGCCGAGCTTGGGATGCAGGATGGCGGCGGCGTGCTCCCACTCGCCGTTCTCGCCGACGATGGCAGCCTTGCCGTAGCTTTGCGCCTGCTCCGGCGCGATGCCCAGCGCCTTCACGCACATGTCGCCGAGCAGCCCGCCCAGCTCGGAGCCGATATCCTCCAGCTCCGCCAGCGAGTCGGAGAACGCGCCGGCGCAGGGGTTGGCGATCACGGCGATGGCGCAGGCCTTGCGGGTCGGCGGGTTCACCGGCCGCCCCATCTCGGTATGGGTGGTCTCCACGATCACCTGGGTCTTGCGGATCTTGGCGCT